>NZ_JBFTEG010000020.1:0-74734 GCF_041027545.1 Pseudomonas zhanjiangensis
CGCAGCCCTCCTGCTGCCATGGCTGCACCACTACAACTGGCACCGCCCACATGCCAGCCTCGGTTACAGCCCGCCCATTAGCCGCGCGCCACTTCCACTGAACAACGTACTGGGTTTACACAGCTAGCCGGCTCTGGCGGATGCCATATGCCTATTGTTATAGCCGCGGATGGGCGGCTTGTGGATTGACGATCTTGGTCAATGGATGGACGATCTTGGGATTGAGTTCCCAGAGGGCACGATGAACGCCCGGGTCGAAACTTCCAACTGGCCGCTACCGGCCAACGGCGTGCGCTTCATTACGCCTCCGCGTCTGCGGCCCCTGCTGGCCCGCCATCCGCTGAGCCAGGGTTGCTATCCGCTGGCCCTGGGGTTCTATCCGGAGGCACGCGGGCACCGCATGAGTCGGCCGCAGCCGGACGACCACTTGCTGATCTATTGCCGCGCCGGACAGGGCTGGCTGGAAACCGCCAATGGACGATTGACAGTGGCCGGCGGCGACCTGTTGCTGCTGCCCAAGGGCCAGGCGCATGTCTATGGCGCCGACCCGTCCCGGCCCTGGACCCTGTATTGGGTGCATTTCGATGGCGAGCTGGTGGCCGAGTTCCTACGGCCACTGGGCAAGGGCCCGCTGTGGCGCATCGGCGTGCAGCCGCGCCTGCTGGCCGAGTTCGATGCCTTGCTCAACTTGCGCAAGCAGGGCCTGAGCCTGCCGCACTTCATCTACGCGGCGCACCAGCTGCAGGCACTGTTGGCCTCGCTGGCGGTGCTGCCGGCGCGGGTGCAGTTGAAGTCCGGGCGGGTGCTGGACGTGGATGCGGTGCAGGCGGTGATGCGCGCCCACCTGCACGACTCGCTCAACCTCGACGAGCTGGCCGCGCAGTTCAAGCTGTCGCGCTTCCACTTCGCCAAGACCTACCGCGCCCTGACCGGGCATGCCCCGATCCAGGACTTCATTCAGCTGAAGATGGCCCATGCCTGCCGCCTGCTCGACGAAGGCGAACAGGGCATTCGCCAGATCGCCGAGCAACTGGGCTACGAGGACGTCTATTACTTCTCGCGGTTGTTCCGCAAGGTGGTGGGCATGGCGCCCAGCCACTACCGGGCGCTGCACCAGGGCTGAGGGGCTAGACCCGGACGATGGTCGCCAGGCCGGTGGCCACCAGCTTCTCCGCGCCATCCCTGACGGCGAACACGTCGGCGCGGCACACGGCCTGGCGCTGGCCGGCCTTGAGCACCTCGCTGCGGCAGATCAGCTTGTCGCCGATCGCCGGGGCCAGCAGGTTGAGTTTGTATTCGCTGGTGACCACGTCGCCGACCAGGCTGGCCGCCGCCCAGGCGCAACCGCTGTCGACCATGAAGCCGACCACCGCGCCGTGCAGGTAACCGTGGTGCTGGCAGAGATCGGGGCGGCTGTGTAGCTGCAGGCTGACCCTGCCGGGAGCGAAGTCGAGCAGTTCCGCGCCCAGCAGCTGGGCGAAGGTGGAATGCGCCAGCGCCTGTTCCAGGCGTTCGCGACTGATACCGCTGGTGGCGTTCATGGGGCAGGCTCCAGGCGTCGGTGAGCCTGCAGTCTTTGGCGGCTCGGGCGTGCCCGGCAATCTGTATCCAGCCCCGTGATGGGCGCCTATCAAGGGCCGCCTTGACTTGCCCGAAGCGCTTCACTAGCGTGCCGTTCTCGTTCGTTCGTTCGTCCGTCAGATCAGGAACCAGGCATGACCGCTGTCGACAACATCAAGCTCGAAGCCGGCTGGAAGCAGGCCCTGCGCGAGGAGTTCGCCAAGCCCTACATGCGCGAGCTGGGCGATTTCCTGCGCCAGGAGAAGGCCAACGGCAAGGAGATCTACCCGCCCGGCGCGCTGATCTTCAACGCCCTGAATTCCACCCCGCTGGATGCGGTCAAGGTGGTGATCATCGGCCAGGACCCCTATCACGGGCCGGGCCAGGCCCATGGCCTGTGCTTCTCGGTGCAGCCGGGGGTGGCCACGCCGCCGTCGTTGCTGAACATCTACAAGGAACTCAAGCGCGACCTGAATATCGACATCCCCCAGCACGGCTGCCTGCAGCACTGGGCCGAGCAGGGCGTGCTGTTGCTCAACACCTCGCTGACCGTCGAGCGCGGCATCGCCGGCTCCCATGCCAGCAAGGGCTGGCAGCATTTCACCGACAAGGTGATCGAAACCGTCAGCCAGCACTGCGAGCACCTGGTGTTCCTGTTGTGGGGCAATCATGCGCAGAGCAAGCAGCGTCTGATCGACCCGAGCAAGCACCTAGTCCTGCGCTCGCCCCATCCCTCGCCGCTGTCGGCGCACCGTGGCTTCATCGGCAACGGCCACTTCAGCCGGGCCAACAAGTTCCTCGAGCAACACGGCCAGGCGCCGATCGACTGGCGCCTGCCCGCGCTTTAAGGGGCCGGCTCGCCCGGACTCCAGGGCGGCGCGCAGAGCTGCTCGGCGAGGTCGCGCTGCAGGTCGCGCAGGCGGTGCTGCAGGCGCGAACGCTGGCGCGCATCGGCGCTGGCCAGCAGGTCGCCGAACAGTTCGGCCAGGGCCATCCGATTGCGCGGGTAGGCGGCGCGGAACTCGGCATCGAAGTAGCTCTGGCGCTGCTGCAGCAGGCGGGTGATCCGCTCGGGGAAGTCCGCGCTACGCCGCACCGCGATGGCATCGCGCAGTGCTTCCTGCCAGCGCATGCGGTTGTCCAGCCACAGGCGGTTCTGCCCGCCCATGTCGTTCGCCCAGCGGGCGATGCGGGCCCGCTGTGATTCGTTCAACCGGCCCAGCCAGGGCCGCAGGCGCTCCTCCATGCGTTCGCCACGTTCGGCGATCTGCATCGCCAGTGGGGGTTCCAGGTAGTCCTCGTAGAGTTCGCGGTTGTCTTCGTCGATGGCGGCGTAGAGTTCGGCCACCTGGCGGTCGCTGAGCCTGCGCAGCAGCTCGATGCTGGTCGGGGTGATCTGCACGGCGATGCGCTTGAGGGCACCGTCGATCTGCGCCAGTTGCGCGGCCAGTTGCCTGGCATCCGGGCGTGGCTGCGCCAGCACGACGCCGGTGCGCTGCAGCCAGTCGAGGTAGCGCAGCAGTTCGCTGCTGCAGTGCCAGGCCAGGTGCGCCCGCAGCCGCGGCTGCAACCAGGCGCGCTGCGCGCGGTCGAGCTGCAGGTAGTCGTTCAGACGCCAGGGCAGCAGCCAGTCGAGGTTGCGGTAGACCAGGCCGACGCGGCTGCAGGCGCCGAGCAGCAGGCTCAGGGCAACCAGCCAGACCAGGGTCTTGTGGCGGGGCAGCAGGGTCATGCGGTTTGCCTTATCCGCTCGGGTAGCAATCTCTAGGGTAAGTCAGGATGCGGCTCGGCACAGCGGGCCGACATATCCGCTAAAAAAGAGCCCGCGCGTGGCGGGCTAAGCCTGGTCGCGATCGAGGCGCGGCAATGGTCGGCGGCGCTGCCACAGGCGGAACAGCGGTTCGGCCAGGAACATCACCAGAAACAGCCGCAGCACCTGCAGCGCGGTGACCAGCGCCACCGACAGCTGCAGGGCCTCGGCGGTCAGGCACAGTTCGGTGATGCCGCCGGGCATCATGCCCAGGGCCAGCGAGGTCGAGGGCTGGCCCGCCAGCCAGCCGAGGGCGCCAGCCAGCAGTCCGGCGCCGAGCATGGCCAGCAGGGTGAACAGCAGGATGCGGGCGAGAAAGGCCGGGGCGCTGCGGAAGAAGGCGCGGTCGAAGTGACAACCCAGGGCGCAGCCGATCAGCCACTGGCCGAGCTGGCCCGCGCCGGGCGGCAGGCCCAGCTGCAGGTCGAAGCTGACGCTGGCCACTGCACAGACGGTCAGCGGGCCGAGCATCCAGGGGTTGGGTTGGCCGAGGCGCTTCCACAGCAGCGCCAGCAGCGCCCCGGCCGGCAGCAATAGCGCCAGCCAGGCCCAGTCCATCGCGGCGGGCGGCGGCGGGGTGATCGGCGGCAGGCTCCAGGTGAACAGCGCCGGGATCAGCAGCACCACCAGCAGCAGGCGCAGGCTGTGCGCCGCGGCGACCCGAGCGATCTGCGCCTCGTGGCGGCCGGCCAGGTTGACCATTTCGCTGGCGCCGCCGGGCATGCTGGCGAAGAACGCGGTGGCGCGGTCAACCCCGGCGCGGCGCAACAGGGCGATGCCGATCAGGCTGAGCAGCAGGGTGGCGCAGGCGCCGGCCAGGACCACGGCGAAGTGCGCGAGCAGTTGGCTCATGACCTCTTCGGTGAAGTGCAGGCCGATGCCGCTGGCCACCAGCCACTGCCCGGTCGGGCGGCCGCCCGGCAGTTCGCCGATCAACCAGCCACTGCAGCGCGCGGCGATCACCGCCAGCAGTGGCCCGATGATCCAGGGCAATGGCCAGCCGATCAGGCTGGCCAGGCCGCCACCGGCCAGGCCGACCAGCGGCGTGGCCCAGCAGCCACGCCAGCGGGCCGGGGCGCGCGACGCCTCAGGCATGGGCCAGTTGCGCCTTGCCGCGGGCGCGCCACCAGCGCAGGCCCGGCAGCGCCAGCATCAGCACGGTCAGGGCCCACAGGCACAGGGTGATGGGGCTGGACCAGAGGATGTTCAGGTCGCCGGCGGAGATCGACAGGGCGCGGCGCAGGTTGTCTTCCATCAGCTCGCCGAGGACGAAGCCGAGGATCACCGCCGACAGCGGGAAGTCGAGCTTGCGCAGCAGGTAGCCGAACACACCGAGGCCGATCATCAGCACCAGGTCGAAGGTGGTGCTGTGCACCGCGTAGACGCCGACCATGCTGATCACTGTGATCGCCGGCACCAGCACCCAGTTGGGCACGCTGAGCATGCGCGAGAACAGGCCGACCAGCGGGATGTTCATCACCAGCAGGATGACGTTGCCGATGAACAGCGAGGCGATCAGGCCCCAGACCACGTCCGGCTGCTGTTCGAACAGCAGGGGACCCGGGGTGATGTTGTACAGGGTCAGGGCGCCGATCATCACCGCGGTGGTGCCCGAGCCCGGCACGCCGAGGGTCAGCATGGGGATCAGCGAGCCGCAGGCCGAGGCGTTGTTGGCCGCTTCCGGGGCGGCCAGGCCGCGCAGGTCGCCTTCGCCGAACTTGCCGGAGGCCCCTGCCAGGCGCTTCTCGCTCATGTAGGTCATGGCGCTGGCGATGGTCGCCCCGGCGCCGGGCAGGGTGCCGATGACGAAGCCGGCCACGGCGCTGCGCAGCATGGTCCAGATCGTGGCGCAGAACTCCTGGAAGTTGAACAGCAGGCGCCCGCTGGCCTTCACCGCCTGCTGCCCGCCGTGGGTTTTTTCCAGCATCAGCAGGATCTCGCTGACGCTGAAGAAACCGATCACCACGATGACGAACTGCACGCCATCGGACAGGCTGACGCTGCCGAAGGTGAAGCGGTAGACGCCGGTGGTCGAGTCGACCCCGACGGTGGCCAGGGCCAGGCCGATCAGCGCCGACATCAGCGTCTTGACCGGTTTGTCGCCGACCATGCCGCCAAGGCAGGCGATGGCGAAGATCATCAGCACGAAGTACTCGGCCGGGCCGAAGGCCACTGCCCATTTCGCCAGCAGCGGGGCGAACAGCACCACGCCGCAGGTGGCGATGATGCTGCCGACGAAGGAGCTGACCGCCGACAGCGACAGGGCGATGCCGGCCTTGCCCTGGCGCGCCAGCGGGTAGCCGTCGAGGGTGGTCATCACCGCGGCGGCGTCGCCCGGCACGTTGAGCAGGATGGCGGAGATGCGTCCGCCGTATTCGCAGCCCAGGTACACCGCGGCCAGGAGGATCAGCGCGGTCTCCGGCGGCAGGCCGAGGGCGAAGGCCAGCGGCAGCAGCAGGGCCACGCCGTTGATCGGGCCGAGTCCCGGCAGCAGGCCGACCACGGTGCCGACGAAGGCGCCGAACAGCGCCACCAGCAGGTTGGTCGGCCGGGTGGCGACGTCGAAGCCTTGCAGCAAGAAATTCAGGGTTTCCATCTCAGCTCTCCACGAACGCTTCCAGCACGCCGAGCGGCAGGGGCACGTCCAGCACTAAATCGAACAGGGCATACAGCAGCACACCCATGAGCATGGCGCTGATCGCGCAGGGCAACAGGCGGCCGGTGAACAGCAGGCCGAGGACGAAGGTCGCCAGGGCGGTGCTGAGGATGAAGCCCAGCGCCTCGAACAGCAGGGCGTAGGCCAGCAGAACCAGCACGCACAGCAGCGAGCGCAGCGCGGCCGGCAGGTGCAGTTGCTGGTCGAGCCGGCCGGGTTTGACCAGCAGCCACAGGCTGCCTGCGCCCATCAGGCCGAGCAGCAGCAGGGGGTAGGCGCGCGGGCCGACCGGGTCGTAGGCGAAGGGTGCCTGGAAGCCCCAGGCGACGACGGCGAGCCAGGCGCACAGCAGCAGCCAGGTCGCGGCGAACAGGCGGACGTACATAACGGAATACCTTGTCGGGGTCGGAAACGACCGGGGGCCGTGCTCCGGCCGGCGCCAGGCGCCAGCCGGAGCACGGGGTGGGCGCGGTTACTGAACCAGGCCGAACTCGCCTGCCAGCTTCTTGTAGTCTTCGACCTGCTTGAAGACGAAGGCCTTGAGCTCATCACCGGTCATCGACAGCGGCAGCAGGTCGCGCTGCTCGCGCAGCTTGGCGAAGTCTTCGCTGGCCAGCAGGGTGTCGAACTGCTGTTTCCACCAGTCGTACTGCTCGTCACTGACCTCGGGGCCGACATAGAAGCCGCGGATCACCGGCCAGCTGATGTCGTAGCCCTGCTCCTTGGCGGTGGGGATGTCGGCCAGCTTGCCCGGCAGGCGCTCGTCGGCGAGTACCGCGAGGATGCGCACCTTGTTCGCTTGCAGTTGCGGGGTGACTTCGCCCAGACCGCTGCTGGTCACCTGCACGTGGCCGCCGAGCATGGCGGTGAGGGTCTCGCCGCCGCCTTCGAAGGCCACATAGCGCAGGTCCTTCGGATCGATGCCGGCCAGGCGGGCGATCAGCGCGGTCTGCATCCAGTCCTGGCCACCGATGGTGGCGCCGGCACCGAAGACGATGCTCGACGGGTCCTTCTTCAGCGCCTCGACCAGGTCGCCCAGGCTCTGGTAGGGCGAGTCGGCGCGCACGGTGATGGCGCCGTAGTCGGTACCGATGCCGGCCAGCCAGCGCACCGCGGTTTCGTCGTAGCGGCCGAACTTGCCCTGCGCCAGGTTGAGTAGCGAGCCGCTGGAGAAGGCGATGATGGTGCCCGGGTCGTCGGCGCGCTGTGCCACCACCGCGTTGTAGGCCACCGCGCCGACGCCGCCAGGCATGTAGGTCACGCGCATCGGCGACTTGAGCAGGCCGCCGTCCTTCAGGCCGCTCTGGGCCAGCTTGCAGGTCAGGTCGAAGCCGCCGCCGGGCTTGGCCGGGGCGATGCACTCGGGACGCTTGGGTTCGCCCGCCAGCAGTTGGCCGGCGAAAGCCAGGCAGGCGGTGGCCAGGGCGAGGCGGGTAAAGGCAGTTTTCATGGTGGAGTCCTCTGGATTGTTATTGTGGGTCACAGGATTGGCAGGGTGTAGCCGACGACTACACGGTATTCGTCCGAGTCGCGGGCGAAGTCGGAGCGGAAATTGGCGTTGCGCAGGCGCACGAAGAGGTTCTTCACCGGGCCGCTTTGCACCACGTATTTGACCTCGAAGTTGGTTTCCTTTTCGTCGCCGCGCTCGTTGCTGCCGATGATTCGCGCATCACTGCCTTTGATATAGCGAGCGTAGGCCGTCAGGCCGGGCACGCCGAGGGCGGCGAAGTCGTAGTCGTAGCGGACCGACCAGGATTTTTCTTCAGGGTTGGCATAGTCGTTGGCGGAGTCGTTGACCAGGTAGGGGTCGCTGCCGGCGATATAGGCATAGCCGGTGTCGCCGCTCATGTCCTGATAGCCCAGGCTCAGCTTGTGGCCGCTGTGGGCGTAGCTGAGCACACCGTTCAGGGCGCGGTTGTCCACTTCGCCGGCCTTGGCTGCGCCGCTGTCGTCGCTGAGCATCAGGCGCAGATCGGCGGCCATGGTGCCGCCGGCCAGGGGATAGGTGGCCAGCACATTGAAGAAGTTCTGCCGGTAGACATCCTCAAGTTCGCCATGGAAGTAGCGGCCTTTGAGGTTCTGGTTGAACTGGTAGTCGACACCCAGCAGGTCGAGGTGGTCGGCGGTCACCGCGGCGTAGCGTCCATTCTTGCTTTCGAGCTGCAGATCCTCGGCGTCGGTCGAGGCGCGGTCGATGGCCTTGCCCAGGCGCCCGCCAGTGAAGGTCAGGCCCTTCACCTCGGAGGAAGTCAGCAGGCCACCCTCGAATACCTGCGGCAGCAGGCGGCTGTCGTTGGCCACTACTACCGGCAGGACGGGGCTGTGCGAACCGTAGCGCAGCTCGGTGGCAGAAACCTTGACCTTGGCGGTCAGGCCCAGACGAGCAAACTCATCCGGTGCCTTGCCATCGTCATGCCTCGGCAGCAGGCCGGTTCTGGTGCGGTCGGCGCTGGAGTCCAGTTTGATGCCGACCAGGCCCTGGGCGTCGAGGCCGAGGCCGACTGGGCCCTCGGTGTAACCGGACTGCAGGTTGAGCCAGAAGCTCTGGCCCCACTCCTCGCGCTTGTTCTGGCCGGTGCCTTCGCGATAGTCACGGTTCAGGTAGATGTTGGTGGCCTTCAGGTTGGCAGAACTGTCAGCGATGAAGGCGGCCTGGGCCGCGGGGGCGAGCAGGGTCGCGGCGACCGCTAGACTGAGCAGGTGGACAGGCGCAATGGCCCTGGTTGATGCGATGGGCATCCTGTGGTCTCCAATTGTTGTTTTTGTCGCGGCCGCACACCACTGTGCGCCTCGCTTTGGTCGGTGGATCGAGCCACCTGTGAGCGATCCTAGGCGGGCAAGCTTTCGCCAAGCTTTCACTGGCGAAAGTTTTCCGCCGAGGGCAGTTGCCGGGCTGTTTAGGCGCTTCACGGGGCTGGCCGGGGCGCTACACTGCGCGCCTTGAACGAGCTTTGTCGGCGGAGGTAAGGGTGCGAATTCTGCTGGTCGAGGACCATCCGCAACTGGCGGCGAGCGTGGCCCAGGCACTGAAGAATGCCGGTTGGACGGTGGACGTGCTGCACGACGGGGTGGCCGCCGACCTGGCCCTGGCCAGCGAGGACTACGCCCTGGCGATCCTCGATGTCGGCCTGCCGCGCCTGGATGGCTTCCAGGTGCTGGCACGCCTGCGCGAGCGTGGCAAGACCCTGCCGGTGCTGATGCTGACTGCCCGCGGCGAGGTCAAGGACCGGGTTCACGGTCTCAACCTGGGTGCCGACGACTACCTGGCCAAGCCCTTCGAGCTGAGCGAGCTGGAGGCGCGGGTCAAGGCCCTGCTGCGCCGCAGCGTGCTCGGCGGCGAACAGCAGCAGCGCTGCGGCGAGCTGCTCTACGACCTGGCGACCCGGCGCTTCAGCCTGGCCGGCGAGCTGCTCAACCTGACCTCGCGCGAGCAGGCGGTGCTGGAGGCGATGATCGCCCGGCCGGGACGGGTGATGAGCAAGGAGCAACTGGCCGCCCAGGTGTTCGGCCTGGACGAGGAGGCCAGCAGC
The DNA here is from genome assembly GCF_041027545.1 of Pseudomonas zhanjiangensis. Classification (NCBI taxonomy): domain Bacteria; kingdom Pseudomonadati; phylum Pseudomonadota; class Gammaproteobacteria; order Pseudomonadales; family Pseudomonadaceae; genus Pseudomonas; species Pseudomonas zhanjiangensis. The sequence continues at coordinate 9,557 of NZ_JBFTEG010000020.1, forward strand.
GACGCCATCGAGATCTACGTCCACCGTCTGCGCAAGAAACTCGAAGGCAGCGGCGTGCGCATCGTCACCTTCCGCGGCCTTGGCTACCTGCTGGAGGCGTTCGATGGCTGAATTCGGCAGTCTGCGCGGGCGGCTGCTGCGCCGGCTGGCGCTGTTGCTGGCGGTGATCCTGCTGCTCAGCAGCCTGAGCGCCTACTGGAGCGCCCGGCGCGCCGCCGATACCGCCTACGACCGGACCCTGCTGGCATCGGCGCGGGCGATTGCCGAAGGACTCTACAGCGACGACGGCAAGCTCAAGGCGAACGTGCCCTACGTGGCCCTGGATACCTTCGCCTACGACAGCGCCGGGCGCATCTATTACCAGGTGCTGGACCAGCATGGCGATCTGGTGTCCGGCTACGAGAATGTCCCGGCGACGCCGCCCGGCACTGCGCGCACCGACGATTACCCGGCCCTGGCGCACTTCTACGATGCCGATTACCGCGGCCAGGGCGTGCGGGTGGTCAGCCTGCTGCAGCCGGTCAGCGAGCCGCAGCTCAACGGAATCGCCGAAATCCGCGTGGCCGAGACCCTGGGCGCACGCGAGCGCCTGGCCCGCGAACTGCTGGTCGGCACCCTGTGGCGAATGGGCTTGCTGTCGTGCAGCGCGCTGCTGCTGGTGTGGCTGGCGGTGAGCGCGGCCCTGCGTCCGCTGGAGAGCCTGCGGCGCAGCGTGGCCGGGCGCGCCAGCGACGATCTGCGGCCGCTGCCGGACGCCGGCCTGCCGCGCGAGCTGCGGCCGCTGGTGAACGCCCTGAACCAGTTCAACGAACGCCTGCGCGACCTGTTCGAGCGCCAGTCGCAGTTCATCGCCGATGCCGCCCACGAGCTGCGCACCCCCCTGGCGGCGCTCAAGGCGCGGGTCGAACTGGGCCTGCGCGCGCAGGAGCCGGCGGCCTGGCGCAGGACCCTGGATGAGGCGGCGCAGAACACCGACAAGCTGACTCACCTGGCCAATCAGCTGCTTTCCCTGGCGCGCATCGAGAGCGGCGCGCGGGCGCTGGCCGAGGGCGGTGCCCAGCGCCTCGACCTGAGTCGGCTGGCCCGCGAGCTGGGCCTGGCCCTGGCGCCCCTGGCCCATGCCCGTGGCGTCTCGCTGGCGCTGGAGGCCGAGCAGCCAGTTTGGCTGCTGGGCGAGCCGACCCTGCTCAATGAATTGCTGTGCAACCTGGTCGACAACGCCCTGGCCCATACCCCGGCCGGCGGCAACGTGGTGCTGCGGGTGCGCGCGCCGGCCGTGCTGGAAGTGGAGGACGACGGCCCCGGCATTCCCGAGGAGGACCGCGAGAGGGTGTTCGAGCGCTTCTACCGGCGCAGCACTCAGGGCTCTGGCAGCGGGCTGGGGCTGGCGATCGTCGGCGAGATCTGCCGGGCGCACCAGGCGACCATCAGCCTGCACGGGGCTCAGCCGCATGGCCTGCTGGTGCGGGTGGAATTCGCGGCCGAGGCCGGCTGATCAGGGGGCCAGGCTGAGCGGTTGCTGCACCTCGAGCAGATACCTGGCCACCTTGCCGCTGGCCTGCAAGCGCGCGAGGCCGCGATTGAAGCGCTGGATCAGCGCCGCGTTGCCCTCGACCTGACGCGACAGCAGCAGGTATTGCCTGTGGCTGCTCAGGGGTTTTGGATGAAAGCTCAAGCGCGCCCGCTCCGCCGCCGTGAAGCGCTCGGACAGCAGATGCAATGCGACCACCCTGGACAGGGGGAACAGATCGATTCGCCCCCCCAGCAACTGACGGAACGCCACTTCGTCGCTGTTGATCCGCTGGACGTTCAGCAACCCCGCCGCTTCGGCCTGCTCGAAGGCATGACCGTAGAAGTAGCCCCGCGTGGCGCCGAGGCGCAAGCCGCGCAGGTCAGCCAGCGTCTGCCAGTCGAAGTCCAATTGCTTGCGGTGGAACAGGTAGTTCTGGGTGGTCAGTATCGGCTCGCTGTAGAAGAACAGCCGTTCGCGCTCGGGATTGCGCCGCCACACTGCGCTGCCGCTGCGTTGCCCCAGGGCGGCCATTTGCAGCGCGCGGGCCCAGGGCAGGAACTGCCACTGCACCTCAATGCCCTCGAGGGCGAAGGCTTCGCTGACGATACGGGTGGCGACGCCCTGATAGGGCAGGCGCTCGCCGTGAAAGGGCGGCCATTCGCCCGTCGTCAGCTGGATGGGCTGGGCCGCGGCCAGGCCGCTGAGCAGCAAGATGACTAACAGCAGGCAGCGCTGCATGGGATCCTTCCTTCGAGCATGCTGCCTCCAGTCTAGTGGGTGCAGGCGCGGGTGCAGGCGACGGTGTTATTGCAGCATGCCCATGGCCGCTTCCATGGCGGCGCTGAGGTCTTCGTCTTCCTGCATGTCGACATTGGGGTCCAGGCCGAGTTTGGCGAAGGCCGGGATCCGGCTCCAGTCCAGCTGGGTATAGGGGTGCTGGCTGCCCAGGAAGCTCTGCAGGGTGGCGACCTGGACGATATCGACATAGTCGGCCTTGGCGCTGTTGCGCTCGAAGTTCAGGTACTGGCTGGGCACCATGGCGATCTGCTCGGGGAAGTCCCAGGCGCGCAGGATCTTGTCGCCGATGATCGGGTGAATCTGCTCGATCACGTGATTGAGGCTGATCGAGTCGGCCAGCAGTTCGCTGTGTTCCTCGGCGTAGGTCAGGATCGGCAGCACGCCGATCTGGTGCACCAGGCCGGCCAGGGTCGCCTGGTCGGCGGGCAGGCGGGTGTAGTTCTTGCAGAGCACGTGACAGATGCCGGCGATCTCGGTGCTCTTGTTCCACACCTCGCGCATCTTGCGGTCGACCACGTCGGAGGTGGCCTGGAACATCTGTTCCATGGCCAGGCCGGTGGCCAGGTTGCAGGTGTAGTTGATGCCCAGGCGGCTGACCGCCATCTGCAGGTCGGTGATTTCCTTGTTGGTGCGCAGCAGCGGGCTGTTCACCACCTTGATGATGCGCGCGGTCAGCGCGGCGTCGTTGCCGATCACCTTGCTGATCTGGGGAATGCCGATGTCGGGGTCTTCCGCCGCCTCGCGGACCTTGAGGGCGACCTCGGGCAGCGTCGGCAGTACCAGTTCATCGTTGTCGATGGCCTGGGTCAGTTCCTGCAGGACTTTCTCGGCAAGCTTGCTCATATGCGGTTCTCTTCGGCAGTCGTTGGTGTCAGCGCTGGATCTCGCGGGCGCTGTCCAGGGTGTAGGGCAGATCCAGCAGGGTCAGCGCCGGACCATCCGCGCTGCCAAGCGACAGGCGGCCGTCAGTGGCGGCGTCTTCCTGCAACACCGCCAGCAGTTCGTAGCCCTGTTCGCTCTGCGCCGCCAGCACCACTTCGCCGACGCTGCTGCCGTGCACGGGGCTGAACAGCTCGAGTCCGGGCGAGGGCGGCTGGGCGCTGGCGCTGGCCAGGCGGTACAGGCGGCGCTTGAGCTTGCCCAGGTACTGCATGCGCGCGACGATTTCCTGGCCGGTATAGCAGCCTTTCTTGAAGCTGACGCCGCCGAGGGCCTGCAGGTTGAGCATCTGCGGAATGTACTGTTCGCGGGTGCTGGGCAGCACCTGGCCGATGCCGGCGCGGATCTGCGCCAGTAGCCAGTCATTGAGTGGCGCCTCTTTCAGTTGTTCGGCCAGGCGCGTGTGCAGCTGCGGCGCATCGCCGGCCGGTGCCCAGAGTTCGGCGCGGCCGTCACTCAGGCGCACGGCCAGCAACTCGCCGGCGCGGCTCAGGCTGTCGGCGGCCTGCGGCAGGTCGAGACCGAGGCTGGCCAGGATTGCATCGCCGCTACTGAGGCCGAAACGCACCCAGTCGGCACTCTCGTCGGCCAGCTTGGACTTGGAGAACACCGCGTATTTCTGCAGGTCGGCCAGTTGCGTCGCGACCAGTTCGCGGGCCATGGCCAGCAGGTAGCCATCGGCCACGCTGACGATGCGAAAGCTCGATTGCATGCGACCCTTGGGCGTGCAGCGGGCGCCCAGGCTGCAGGTAGCTTCATTGAGGTAATTGAGGTTGCAGGTCACTTGGCCCTGGAGGAACTTGCTGGCGTCGGCGCCATGAATGGCGAGAACGCCTTCGTGGCTGAGGGTGCAGAAGAATGCGGTGTCGGCCATGGGGGTTGGGCATCGTTGGCAAATGGACAGGGCGCCATCATAGAGCCCAGCCCCGGGCTTGTCAGCGGCTGGCGTGCGTTGCCGCCTCAGCTCGTCCGCCGAGGTCAACAGCGGCGGGTTTCATCGTTATACTGCGCGGCCCTACCAACGCCTGGTTATCTCAAGGAACCCTCCATGGTCGATTCGACTGAGCTCAACCGTCTGTTCTGGCACAGCCGTCGTGGCATGCTGGAGCTCGATGTCCTGCTGGTGCCCTTCGTCAAAGAGGTCTATGCGAGCCTGGATGCCGATGACCAGGCGCGTTACCGCAAGCTGCTCGAGTGCGAAGATCAGGACATGTTCGGCTGGTTCATGCAGCGCGGCGAGCCGGAAGATGCCGACCTCAAACGCATGGTTCGGATGATCCTGGATCGTGTCCAGCCGAAGTGACGGCTTCGAATGTCGCTGGCGACCTTCGCGGCGCCTGCTGACACTCTATGCGCTGGTCCAGGGCCTGGCGCTGCTGAGCCTGCTGCTGGTCGAGATTCCTCTTTGGGCACGCCTGCTGGGCATCGGCTTTTGCCTGCTGCACGGCAGCTGGGTGTTGCCGCGGCATGTTCTGCTCAATTCGGCCCGGGCCTTCAGTGCGCTGCGTTGCGACGCCGATGGCTGGCAACTGTGGAGTGCGGCGGGCGGCTGGCAGGCGATCGAGCTGCGCCCGGACAGCCTGGCGCTGCCCATGGCCGTGGTGCTGCGTTTTCGCCTGGCCGGGCAGCGCTGGACGCGTGGCCTGTGCATCCCGCGCGATGCCATGGCGGCTGACCTGCACAGGCGCCTGCGGGTGCGCCTGAAGTTCAGTCGCCGTAGGTGGCAGGCGCCAGAATAGTGTCCCTGGCTTCGGCCTGTTGTTGCGGGTAGTCCAGGGTGTAGTGCAGGCCGCGGCTTTCGTGACGCTGCATGGCCGAGCGGATCATCAGCTCGGCCACCTGGGCCAGGTTGCGCAACTCGATCAGGTCGCGACTGACCTTGTAGTTGCTGTAGAACTCGTCGATTTCGTCGAGCAGCAGGCGCACCCGGTGTTCGGCGCGCTGCAGGCGCTTGTTGGTACGCACGATGCCGACGTAGTCCCACATGAAGCGCCGCAACTCATCCCAGTTGTGCGCGATGATCACGTCCTCATCCGAGTCGGTCACCTGGCTGGCGTCCCAGCACGGCAAGCCGCTCGGCATGCTGACGCTGCCCAGCCTGCGGGTGATGTCCGCCGCCGCCGCGCGAGCATAGACGAAGCACTCCAACAGCGAATTGCTGGCCATGCGGTTGGCACCGTGCAGGCCGGTGAAGCTGGTCTCGCCAATGGCATAGAGGCCTGGCACGTCGGTATGGCCATTCTGCTCGACCACCACGCCGCCGCAGGTGTAATGGGCTGCCGGCACCACCGGAATCGGCTGGCGGGTGATGTCGATGCCGAAATCCAGGCAGCGCTCATACACGGTCGGAAAATGGGTCTTGATGAACTCGGCAGGCTTGTGGCTGATGTCGAGGTAGACGCAGTCGACGCCCAGGCGCTTCATTTCGTGGTCGATGGCGCGGGCAACGATGTCGCGTGGCGCCAGTTCGGCGCGCTGATCGAATCGCTGCATGAAGCGCTCGCCGTTGGGCAGCTTGAGCAAGGCGCCTTCGCCGCGCAGGGCCTCGGTGATCAGAAAGCTCTTGGCCTGCGGATGGTACAGACAGGTTGGGTGGAACTGGTTGAACTCCAGGTTGCCGACCCGGCAACCGGCGCGCCAGGCCATGGCGATGCCGTCGCCGCAGGCACCGTCCGGGTTGCTGGTGTAGAGATAGACCTTGGCGGCGCCGCCGGTGGCGAGGATCACGAAGCGCGCGGCATAGGTGTCGACCTCGCCGCTGGCGCGGTTGAGCACGTAGGCGCCCAGGCAGCGCTGGCCGGGCAGGCCGAGCTTGCGTTCGGTGATCAGGTCAACCGCGACGCGCTGCTCCAGCAGTTCGATATTCGTGCGCTGGCTGGCCTGTTCCAGCAGGGTGTTGAAGATGGCCGCGCCGGTGGCGTCGGCCGCGTGAATGATGCGCCTGTGGCTATGGCCGCCTTCACGGGTCAGGTGAAACTCGAAGCCGCCGTCCTCGCGCGCGGTCTGGTCGTCGCGGGTGAAGGGCACGCCCTGGTCGATCAGCCACTGAATGGCTTCGCGGCTATGCTCCACGGTGAAGCGCACGGCTTGCTCGCGACACAGGCCGGCGCCGGCATTGAGCGTATCCTCGACGTGCGATTCGACCGTGTCCATGTCGTCCAGCACCGCTGCCACGCCGCCCTGGGCCCAATAGGTCGAACCATTGGCCAGGTTGCCCTTGCTCAGCACGGCGATGCGCAGTTGCTCGGGCAGGGTAAGGGCCAGGGTCAGGCCGGCAGCACCGCTGCCAATGACCAGGACGTCGTGTTGGTAGTGTTGGCTCATGGGCAGATTCCGCAGGTTAGCGGCCCCTAGTATATAGAGGGGGTGGGCGGCACAATAGCCGGCTGGTGAGCGGCCATGTCGTTCGGGAACTTTCCGGGGGATCGAGGTTCCATTGGCGGTCACCCGCAGAGGGGCGCTGCCTGTTTTGTTTTTGCGTTCACAGCAACCAATTGATGCGGCACCGATTGGGCAGGCGATCTAAGACTATTCACGCAACAGCGGCAAGGCCTTTGTTGCGTTTTTCCGTGCGGAGCCAGGTGTGCGCTGCAGGAAGCTTGTTCGGAGGGGAGAACTTTTGCGCGATGCCCGAGTCTACTTTGGCAGGCCGATTCGCTGGCTGGAGGGGCGCTCCTTCGAACTCAATGAGGAGTGTTCATGCTAGCCCAGGAAGAGGATCAGCTGCTGGTCGAGCGCGTGCAGCGTGGCGACAAGCGGGCCTTTGATCTATTGGTGCTGAAGTATCAGCACAAGATTCTCGGGTTGATCGTGCGGTTCGTGCATGACAGCCATGAGGCTCAGGATGTGGCGCAGGAGGCTTTCGTCAAGGCGTACCGGGCACTGGGGAATTTTCGCGGCGATAGCGCCTTCTATACCTGGTTGTACCGGATCGCGATCAATACGGCGAAGAACTACCTGGTGTCGCGTGGCCGCCGGCCGCCGGGCAGCGACGTGAGTACCGACGATGCGGAGTTCTATGAGGGCGATCATGCGCTCAAGGATATCGAGTCGCCGGAACGAGCCCTGTTGCGCGACGAAATCGAGGTCACGGTGCACCGCGCCATCCAGCAGTTGCCAGAAGATTTGCGTACGGCACTAACCTTGCGCGAATTCGATGGTCTGAGTTACGAGGACATTGCCAGCGTCATGCAGTGTCCGGTGGGCACCGTGCGTTCGAGAATATTCCGAGCGCGCGAAGCCGTCGACAAAGCCTTGCAGCCTTTGTTGCAGGAATCCTGAGACAGCGGCGACAGCCAAGAGAGGAACCGCCATGAGTCGTGAAGCCCTGAAGGAATCGCTGTCCGCGGTGATGGATAACGAAGCGGACGAACTGGAGTTGCGGCGTGTGCTCGGCGCGAGTGATGACGCCGAGTTACGCGATACGTGGTCGCGCTACCAGATCGCCCGCGCCGTGATGCACAAGGAGCTGCTTGAGCCGCGCCTGGATATCGCCGCGGCGGTGTCGGCGGCCCTGGCCGATGAGCAGATCCCCGCAGCGCGCGGCGGGATCCGCGGACCTTGGCGCACCGTGGCCCGCTTGGCCGTGGCGGCCTCGGTCACCGTGGCGGTGCTGGTGGGTGTGCGTCTGTACAACCAGGACGAGATTACCGGTGCGCAGCTGGCGCAACAGCAAAGCGTGCAGCCAGCCTTGTCTGTGCCTCAGGCGCAGGGTTCGGCCATGCTGGCCGGTTTCAGCAGCGTCGGTGAGCAAGAGGCTGCCGTGGACGCGGCGCAGTCAGGCTGGTACGAGCGGCGCTTGCCCGCCTATCTGCGCCAGCATGCCCAGCAGGCCGCCATGAGCGTGAGCGAGGGCGCGCTGCCCTATGCGCGCGCAGCCAGCCTTGAAAACCGTTGAGTAGGCGCATGCGTTTGACTCGCCTTGCACTCGTCCTGTTGGCCAGCTGGCTGGCCTCGGCGGCCTCGGCGGCCGGGGCCGAGGACTGGTTGCAACGCCTGGTCGAGGCCGAGCGCAGTCGCAGCTTTCAGGGGACTTTCGTCTACGAGCGCAACGGCAGTTTCTCCAGTCATGGCATCTGGCATCGGGTGGATGAGGGCGGGCGCGTGCGCGAGCGCCTGCTGCAGCTCGATGGCACGGCGCAGGAAGTGGTGCGCGTCGATGGCCGCACGCATTGTGTCGGTGGCACCCTGATCGACCAGGTGGTTGATGGGCAGTGGCCCGCGCGAAACCTGAGAGTCGGCCAACTGCGCAAGTGGTATGAGCTGCGCCTTATCGGCGAGTCGCGGGTGGCGGGTCGCCCGGCGGTGGTCCTGGCATTGGTGCCGCGTGATCAGCACCGCTATGGCGTCGAATTGCACCTGGACCGCGAGAGCAGCCTGCCGCTGAAATCGTTGCTGCTGAATGACAAGGGGCAATTGCTCGAGCGCTTTCAGTTCACCCGCCTGGATGTCTCGACCAAGCCGACGGAGCAGGCGCTACGGCCTGGCGCCGATTGCCGGCCGGTGCAGGTCGCGCCATCGCAGCAGACCGTTGCCGAGGCCTGGCGCTCGGACTGGTTGCCGCCTGGCTTTACCCTGGATTCGGTGGTCGAGCGTCCTGGTTCGGCGGCGGATGCGCCGGTCGCCTGGATGGTATACGGGGATGGCCTGGCGCGCTTCTCGGTGTTTCTCGAGCCGCTGAGGGGCGCCAAGGTCGATGACGCCCGCCGCCAGATCGGGCCGACGGCGGCGGTCTCGCGACGGTTGTCGACCGCTGGCGGCGACGTGATGGTGACCGTGGTCGGTGAGATTCCACTGGGCACGGCGGAGCGTGTGGCGCTGTCGATGCGTGCAGCCGTAGCCGGAGAGGGGCAATGATCGAAGAGCAGGGGCGTGTGGTGGCGATCGAGCCTGGCGCCGTCTGGGTGGAGACTCTGCGCCGTAGCACCTGCTCGAGCTGCTCGGTAAAGGCCGGCTGCGGTCAGGGGGTGCTGGAAACGCTGGGCGTCGGTGGGCGTCGTGCTCATGTGCGCGCGCTCTGCGATCTGCAGTTGAATATCGGCGATGCGGTGGTGATAGGCGTGCGCGAGGAGCTGCTGGTGCGTGGCTCGTTGCTGGTCTATCTGGTTCCGTTGCTGGGGTTGTTCGCGGCGGCCGTGCTCGCCGAGCAACTCGCGCTCGGCGAGCCGCTGGTGATTCTTTTCGCCCTGCTCGGCCTGATCGCGGGCTGGCTGGGGGTTCGCTGGCGCAGTGGGCGAACGGCGGACGATCCGGCCTTGCAGCCGGTAGTGGTGCGTGCCGTGCTCGCCGGCTCGGCCTTGGTGGTTTAGGGTTTTTGCTCGAAATGGATGGGGAGTTGAATGTCGATGCCTAGTCTCAAGCTGTATGTCACCTCGTTATTGGCGGTGTTGTTGTGTGGGCAGGCGCTCGTCGCCCAGGCTCAGCTGCCCGATTTCACCGAGTTGGTCGAGGAGGCCTCGCCTGCCGTGGTCAACATCAGTACCCGGCAGAAGCTGCCGGAGCGCATGTCGTCTGGCGGTGGGGCGCTGAGTATTCCGGATCTGGAGGGGTTGCCGCCGGCGTTTCGCGAGTTCTTCGAACGCAGCATTCCCCAGGTGCCGCGGGCGCCGGGGGGCGGTCGTCAACGCGAGGCCCAGTCGCTGGGTTCCGGTTTCATCATTTCCGCCGATGGTTATGTGCTGACCAACAACCATGTGATCGCCGACGCCGATGAGATAGTCGTGCGCCTGTCCGATCGCAGTGAGTTGCAGGCCACACTGGTCGGCACCGACCCGCGCAGCGATGTCGCCCTGCTCAAGATCGACGGCAAGGACCTGCCGACGGTGCGTCTGGGCAAGTCCGAGGAGCTCAAGGTCGGTGAGTGGGTGCTGGCCATCGGCTCGCCCTTCGGCTTCGATCACTCGGTGACGGCCGGTATCGTCAGTGCCAAGGGGCGCAGCCTGCCGAACGAGAGCTATGTGCCCTTCATTCAGACCGACGTGGCGATCAATCCGGGCAACTCCGGTGGTCCGCTGTTCAACCTCGACGGAGAGGTGGTCGGCATCAACTCGCAGATATTCACCCGTTCCGGCGGCTTCATGGGGCTGTCCTTCGCGATACCGATGAGCGTGGCCATGGACGTGGCCGAGCAGTTGAAGGCCGACGGCAAGGTCAGTCGTGGCTGGCTGGGGGTGGTGATTCAGGAAGTGAACAAGGATCTGGCCGAGTCCTTTGGCCTGGACAAGCCGGCTGGTGCGCTGGTTGCCCAGGTGCTTGATGGCGGTCCGGCGGCCAAGGGTGGTCTGCGAGTCGGCGATGTCATTCTCAGTATGAACGGCAAGCCGATCGTGATGTCGGCGGATCTGCCCCATCTGGTGGGCGCGCTGAAGCCGGGCAGCAAGGCCAACCTGGAAGTGGTGCGCGAGGGCTCGCGCAAGAGTCTGCAGGTGCTGATCGGTGCCCTTCCGGAAGAGGGAGTCGAGCTGGCCGGCATGGAGGGGCCGGGGGTAGAGCGGAGCAGCAATCGACTCGGGGTCAAGGTGGCCGAGTTGACCGGCGAGCAGAAGAAGGCGCTGGATCTGCAGGGTGGCGTGGTCATCAAGGAAGTGCTCGATGGTCCGGCTGCCATGATCGGTTTGCGTCCGGGCGATGTGATCACTCACCTGAACAATCAGGCGATCGATTCGGCCAAGACCTTCGCCCAGGTGGCGCAGAGCTTGCCGAAGAACCGCTCGGTATCGATGCGGGTGCTGCGTCAGGGACGTGCCAGCTTCATTACCTTCAAACTCGCCGAATAAACGCAGGCCAACGCAAGAAGGGCGACCAGGGTCGCCCTTCTTGCGTTGGCCAGTCGGCGCCCGGGCGTGACGTGCGTGGCGCCGATCGGGTAAACTTCGCGGCTATTTTCGGCGGGCAGTCGCCTGCGGCCTTTTTGAGTGTTGTCCTGTGAGTGACCTGAGTCATATCCGCAATTTTTCCATCATCGCCCACATCGATCATGGCAAGTCGACCCTGGCCGATCGCTTCATTCAGATGTGCGGCGGCCTGTCCGAGCGTGAAATGGAGGCCCAGGTGCTGGACTCCATGGACCTGGAGCGCGAGCGCGGCATCACCATCAAGGCGCATAGCGTGACCCTGTATTACAAGGCGCGCGACGGCAAGACCTATCAGCTGAACTTCATCGACACCCCCGGGCACGTCGACTTCACCTATGAAGTCAGCCGCTCGCTGGCCGCCTGTGAAGGCGCGTTGCTGGTGGTCGACGCCGGTCAGGGGGTCGAGGCGCAGTCGGTGGCCAACTGCTACACCGCCATCGAGCAGGGCCTCGAGGTCATGCCGGTGTTGAACAAGATGGATCTGCCCCAGGCCGACCCGGAGAAGGTCAAGGGCGAAATCGAACACATCATCGGCATCGACGCCACCGATGCCGTGGCCTGCAGCGCCAAGAGCGGCATGGGTGTGGACGAGGTGCTGGAGCGCCTGGTGCAGGTGATTCCGCCGCCTACCGGCGAGATCGAGGCGCCCTTGCAGGCCCTGATCATCGACTCCTGGTTCGACAACTACCTGGGCGTGGTGTCCCTGGTGCGGGTGCGTCACGGGCGGATCAAGAAGGGTGACAAGGTGCTGGTCAAGTCCACCGGCAAGATCCATCAGGTGGACAACGTCGGCGTATTCAACCCGAAGCTCACCAGCACCGCAGACCTCAAAGCCGGCGAAGTGGGCTTCATCGTCGCCGGTATCAAGGATATCCATGGCGCACCGGTCGGCGACACCCTGACCCTCTCCAGCACCCCCGACGTGGAAATGCTCCCCGGCTTCAAGCGGGTCAAGCCGCAGGTGTATGCCGGCCTGTTCCCGGTCAGCTCGGACGACTTCGAGGACTTCCGCGAAGCCCTGCAGAAACTGACCCTGAACGATGCCGCCCTGCAGTACGAGCCGGAAAGCTCCGATGCCCTGGGTTTCGGCTTCCGCATCGGCTTCCTCGGCATGCTCCACATGGAGATCATCCAGGAGCGCCTGGAGCGCGAATACGACCTGGACCTGATCACCACCGCGCCGACCGTGGTGTTCGAAGTGGTGCTGAAGAACGGCGATACGATCTACGTCGACAACCCGTCCAAGTTGCCGGACCTGTCCTCGATCGAGGACATGCGCGAGCCCATCGTTCGCGCCAATATCCTGGTGCCTCAGGAGCATCTGGGCAACGTCATCACCCTGTGCATCGAGAAGCGTGGCGTGCAGCGCGACATGCAGTTCCTCAGCAGCCAGGTGCAGGTGTCCTACGACCTGCCGATGAACGAGGTGGTGCTGGACTTCTTCGACCGCCTGAAGTCGGTCAGCCGGGGTTATGCCTCGCTGGACTACAGTTTCGACCGTTTCCAGTCGGCCAATCTGGTCAAGCTGGACGTGTTGATCAACGGCGAGAAAGTCGATGCCCTGGCGCTCATCGTTCACCGCGACAAGGCCCACTTCAAGGGCCGCGCCCTGACCGAGAAAATGAAGGAGCTGATCCCGCGGCAGATGTTCGATGTGGCAATCCAGGCCGCGATTGGCGGGCAGATCGTTGCCCGTACGACCGTCAAGGCGCTCAGGAAGAACGTGTTGGCCAAGTGCTACGGTGGCGATGTGAGCCGTAAGCGCAAGTTGCTCGAGAAACAGAAGGCCGGCAAGAAAAGGATGAAGCAGGTGGGCAACGTGGAGATTCCACAGGAAGCCTTCCTGGCGGTTCTCAAGGTGGATAGTTAGGGCTTATGTCGATCAATTTCCCGCTGCTGTTGGTTATCGCCGTCGCCGTCTGTGGTGTATTGGCACTATTCGATCTGCTGTTCCTGGCGCCGCGCCGACGCGAGGCGATTGCCAGCTATCAGGGGCAGGTCGGCGAGCCGGACGAGGCGGTGGTCGAGCGTCTGAGCAAGGAGCCGCTGCTGGTGGAGTACGGCAAGTCGTTCTTCCCGGTGTTGGCGATCGTGCTGGTGCTGCGCTCCTTTCTGGTCGAGCCGTTTCAGATCCCGTCCGGCTCGATGAAGCCCACCCTCGAGGTGGGCGACTTCATCCTGGTCAACAAGTTCGCCTATGGCATTCGTCTGCCGGTGCTGGACACCAAGGTGATCGAGGTGGGCGATCCGCAGCGCGGTGATGTCATGGTGTTCCGTTACCCGAGCGACCCGAACATCAACTACATCAAGCGCGTGGTCGGCTTGCCCGGGGATCGCATCCGTTACGGCAGCGACAAGCGCCTGTTCATCAATGGTCAGCCGGTGGCCCAGCAGCTGCTTGGCGAAGAGCCGGGCAGTCTCGGCAGCGTGGCACTCTATGAAGAGCAACTGGGCGAGACCGAGCACCAGATCCGCAAGGAAATGAAGCGCTATCGCATCGAGCCCGGGCGCGAGTGGCTGGTGCCGCAGGGGCATTACTTTATGATGGGCGACAACCGCGACAACTCCAACGACAGCCGCTACTGGAACGATCCGCGGATACCCAAGGAGCTGCTGGGCATGGTTCCGGATCGCAACATCGTCGGCAAGGCCTTCGCGATCTGGATGAGCTGGCCGGATCCGAAGGTGCGCAACCTGCCCAACTTCACCCGTGTCGGCCTGATTCACTGACGACATGGCCAATTTGTGGCGTCGTTCAATACGGCGCCCCAGGCGAAATATAGGCTTGGCCCAGCGGGCACTCACATCGGTCGAACTAGGGGGCAAAGATGAAATTTGCACGTTCACAGAAAGGCTTGTCGATACTGAGCTGGCTGGTTGTGCTGGCGGTGGTGGCGTTCCTCGCCAGCGCGGTCTTCAAGGTACTGCCGCATTACCTCGACTATATGTCGATGGAAAAGATCATCACCTCGGTGGAAACCGATGCCTCTCAGGATGTCCGCAGCGTCGGCGCATTCTATGGCCATGTTGTCAGAGGCATGGAGGTCAACAGCATTCGCGACCTGGATGTCAAGGAGGTGCTGAAGGTAAAACTGGAGAACAACGAGTTTCGCGCCCACCTGAAGTATGAAAAACGTGAGCCGCTGATCGAGAACATCGATCTGGTGGTGCATTTCGATAAAGAATTCCGCGTACGTATGCCGTGACTGCTTCGTTAGATCGCCTCGAGCGCCAGCTCGGTTACCGTTTCAAGAACCAGGAACTGATGGTCCTGGCCCTTACCCATCGCAGTTTCGCCGGGCGCAACAACGAGCGCCTGGAATTTCTCGGTGATGCCATCCTCAATTTCGTCGCCGGTGAGGCCCTGTTCGAGCGTTTTCCACAGGCGCGCGAAGGCCAGTTGTCGCGCTTGCGCGCGCGCCTGGTCAAGGGCGAGACCCTGGCCGTGCTGGCGCGTGGATTCGATCTCGGCGAGTACCTGCGCCTGGGCTCCGGCGAGCTGAAGAGCGGCGGGTTTCGCCGCGAGTCGATTCTCGCCGATGCCCTGGAAGCTCTGATCGGCGCGATCTACCTGGATGCGGGCATGGACGCGGCGCGTGACCGGGTGCTGGCCTGGTTGAGCAACGAGTTGGACGGTTTGACCCTGGTCGACACCAACAAGGACCCGAAAACCCGGCTGCAGGAGTTTCTCCAATCGCGCGCCTGCGAGCTGCCTCGTTACGAGGTGGTGGATATCCTCGGCGAGCCCCATTGCCGGACATTCACCGTCGAATGTCAGGTCAGCCTATTGAATGACAAGACCCTGGGACAGGGGGCCAGCCGCCGTATCGCCGAACAGGTCGCGGCGGCGGCTGCCCTGATTGCCCTGGGTGTGGAGAATGGCCATGACTGATGTACCTGCAACACGCTGTGGCTATGTGGCCATCGTCGGTCGGCCCAATGTGGGCAAGTCGACGCTGGTCAACCACATCCTCGGCCAGAAACTGGCGATCACCTCGCGCAAGCCGCAGACCACCCGGCACAACATGCTCGGGATCAAGACCGAGGGTGAAGTGCAGGCGATCTATGTGGACACCCCGGGTCTGCACAAGAACAGCGAGAAGGCCCTCAACCGCTACATGAACAAGAACGCCTCGTCGGCGTTGAAGGATGTCGACGTGGTGATCTTCGTGGTCGACCGCACCCGCTGGACCGACGAGGACCAGATGGTCCTGGAGCGGGTGCAGTATGTGCAGGGCCCGGTGATTCTGGCGATCAACAAGACCGACCGGCTCGAGGACAAGGCCGAGCTGATGCCGCACCTGGAGTGGCTTGCCGAGCAGCTGCCGAATGCGGAGATCGTGCCGATCTCCGCTCAGCACGGGCACAACCTCGACGTCCTGGAAAAGCTGGTCGGCGAACGCCTGCCGGAAGGCGTGCACTTCTTTCCGGAAGACCAGGTCACCGACCGTTCCAGCCGTTTCTTCGCCGCCGAACTGGTGCGCGAGAAGATCATGCGCCAGCTCGGCGCCGAACTGCCCTACCAGATCACCGTGGAGATCGAGGAGTTCAAGCGCGAGGGGCGGATTCTGCACATCCATGCGCTGATCCTGGTCGAGCGTGACGGGCAGAAGAAGATCATCATTGGCGACAAGGGCGAGCGGATCAAGCGCATCGGCCAGGAGGCGCGCAAGGACATGGAAGTGATGTTCGACTCTAAGGTCATGCTCAATCTCTGGGTCAAGGTCAAAAGCGGCTGGTCGGACGACGAGCGCGCCCTGCGCTCGCTGGGTTACGACGACATCTGAGTCGCGCCCGGGCGCGCACCCGCGTCCATCACCCTGAGTGGTCACCCGCCATGCTTGCGCCCAGTCAGCCCGCCTATGTCCTGCACAGCCGTGCCTACCGGGAAAGCAGTGCCCTGGTCGATTTGCTCACCCCGCAGGGCCGCTTGCGGGCGGTGCTGCGCGGCGCGCGGGGCAAGGCCGGAACCCTGGCGCGGCCCTTCGTACCCTTGGAGGTCGAGTTGCGCGGGCGCGGCGAATTGAAGACCGTCGGCCGCCTCGAGGCCGCCGGCATCGCCAACCTGCTCGGCGGTGAAGCCCTGTTCAGCGGCCTCTACCTGAATGAATTGCTGATTCGTCTGCTGCCGGCCGAAGACCCGCATCCGCAGGTGTTCGAGCACTACGCCCTGACTCTGCAGGCCTTGGCTCAGGGCCGCGCCCTGGAGCCGCTGTTGCGCGCCTTCGAATGGCGCCTGCTCGACGAACTGGGCTATGGTTTCGCTCTGGACCGGGATCTGCGCGAGCAGCCGGTGCTGGCCGGTCGGCTCTACCGCCTACGCGCCGATGCGGGGCTGGAGCCGGTCGAGCAGCTGCAGCCAGGCGTGTTCCAGGGCGCCGAGCTGCTGGCCATGGCCGAGGCGGACTGGAGCGCGCCGGGTGCGCTGGCCGCGGCCAAGCGCCTGATGCGCCAGGCCCTGGCCCCCCATCTAGGCGGCAGACCGCTGGTCAGCCGCGAGTTATTCATGACCTTCAAGGAGCCACCGCGTGACTGATGCCAATCGTATTCTGCTGGGCGTGAACATCGACCATGTGGCCACGCTGCGCCAGGCCCGTGGCACCCGCTATCCCGACCCGGTCAAGGCCGCCCTGGACGCCGAGGAAGCCGGCGCCGACGGCATCACCGTGCACCTGCGCGAAGACCGTCGGCACATCCAGGAGCGCGACGTGCGCCTGCTCAAGGAGGTGCTGCAGACGCGGATGAACTTCGAGATGGGCGTCACCGAGGAGATGCTCGCCTTTGCCGAAGAGATTCGCCCCGCCCACGTCTGCCTGGTGCCGGAAACCCGCCAGGAGTTGACCACCGAAGGCGGCCTGGATGTCGCCGGCCAGGAGCCGCGGATTGCTGCCGCGGTGCAGCGCCTGAGCCAGATCGGTTGCGAGGTGTCGTTGTTCATCGATCCTGAGGAACGGCAGATCGAGGCCTCGAAGCGCGTCGGTGCGCCGGCCATCGAATTGCACACCGGGCGCTACGCCGATGCCACGACGCCGGTCGAGGCAGCCAAGGAGCTGGCGCGTATCCGTGATGGCGTCGCCTGCGGCCTGGCCCACGGGCTGATCGTCAATGCCGGTCACGGCCTGCACTACCATAACGTCGAGCCAGTGGCGGCCATCGCCGGGATCAATGAGCTGAACATCGGCCATGCCCTGGTAGCCCACGCCTTGTTCGTCGGCTTCAAGCAGGCGGTGCTGGAGATGAAGCAGCTGATAGTCGCGGCGGCCAGTCGCGGCTGATTCGAATGGCGGGTGGAAACGCTGGGCGGTTTCCACCCTACAGAGGATGAGCGCGGGTGGATGGCCGGAGCCATCCACCAACGTCTGGGTTAAGGCTTGCGCGCGATCAGCACGGCGCGGGTCGGCGCCGGCAGGCCTTCGACGGTGCGGCTGTGGTCGGCCGGGTCGAGAAACTCAGGCAGCGACTGGAATCGCATCCATTCGGTGGCGCGCTGCTCCTGCACCGAGGTGGTGTTGACGTCCACGCAGCGCACATCGACGAAGCCGGCACGGCGCAGCCAGAGCTCCAGGGCCGACACGGACGGCAGGAACCAGACATTGCGCATCTGCGCGTAGCGATCTTCCGGCACCAGCACCTGCTGGGCGTCGCCGTCCACCACCAGCGTCTCCAGCACCAGTTCACCGTCCCTGACCAGGCAGTCCTTGAGATCCAGCAGGTGGTCGATCGGCGAGCGGCGGTGATAGAGCACGCCCATGGAGAACACCGTATCGAAGCCCTGCAGCCTGGCCGGAAGCTCCTCAAAGGCCAGTGGCAGGTGCCACGCAGGCAGTTCAGGCAGGTAGTGCTTGATCGCCAGAAACTGACAGAGGAACAGCCAGTTGGGGTCGATGCCGACCACGCTGTCGGCGCCGGCACCGAGCATGCGCCACATGTAGTAGCCGTTGCCGCAGCCGACATCCAGCACGCGCTTGCCGGACAGGTCCAAGTGCGGAGCGACGCGTTGCCATTTCCAGTCGGAATGCCATTCGCTGTCGACGTGCACGCCGAACAGCTCGAAGGGGCCTTTGCGCCAGGGGATCAGTCCCTGCAGGGCGCCTTTCAACGCGGCTCGGGTCGATTCGTCGCAGGGGCCGTCGAAGCTGAAGCGCTGCTGCAGTTCCTGGTGTTCGACCTGCAGGGGCGGCAAGGCCTGCACGGCGCCGAACCAGCGCTGCAGGTCACCGTGGCCGATCGCCAGCTTGGCGTCGATCTGTCCGGGCAGGCCGGCGGCCCAGTCTTGCAGTGGGGTGCCCGCCAGTTGCTGCTGCAGGGCGTCGAGGTCGAGACGGCTAATCATGGCAGGGCGATCATCGAGGCGAAGTTGAGGCACTGGAACCAGGGCACCACCTGGCTGAAACCGGCGGCCAGCAGGCGTTCACGGTGCTGCTCCAGGCTGTCGGGCAGCATGACTTTCTCGATGGCACTGCGTTTCTGGGCGATTTCCAGTTCGCTGTAGCCGTTGGCGCGTTTGAAGGCGATATGCAACTCGCCGAGCAGGGCATGTTGCTCGGCGTCTTCGAAGCGCAACTTCTCCGAGAGGATCAGGGCGCCGCCAGGCAGCAGCGCCTCACGAATGCGGCTGAGCAGAGCCAAGCGTTGCTCCGGCCGGATGAACTGCAGGGTGAAATTCAGCGCCACCAGCGAGCAGGGCTGTAAGGGCAGGGCGAGGATGTCGGCCTCGATCACCTCGACCGGCAGCAGCTCCTGAAACATCGCATCCTGGGCGTGCAGGTATTCGCGGCAGCGCTCGACCATGGCGGCGGAGTTGTCCACCGCGATCACCCGGCAGTCTTCGAGTTGCACATGGCGGCGCAGGGCCTGGGTCACAGCGCCGAGGGAGGCGCCGAGGTCGTACAGCACACTGTGCGGCTGGGCGAATTTGCCCGCCAGCACGCCGATGTTCTCGACGATGGTCGGGTAACCGGGTACCGAACGCTTGATCATGTCCGGGAACACCCGGACCACGTCTTCGTTGAAGGCGAAGTCCGGTACCTGGGCCAGGGGCTGGGCGAAGAGGCGGTCGGGTTGTTTGCTCACGGTGCGTCCGAAGGGGCCTGGAAAACCTGGCATTTTAGCCAAGTGCACCGCCTAGCCAAACCGGATTACTTCAATTGATCGGAAAAGAATTCTCCAGCGCCCTGTAGCGGCCCCAGCGGGTTGCGTTTGACCTCCAAGCGGCGGATGTTCGGCTCGCCGTTGCTGACCTTGTGCACCAGGGTGTCGTCGACCAGGACGAAAACCGCCCTGAAGGTCCAGCCCTGGACTTCGCGCTGCTTGCGGAAGTTGAGTATGTCGGCCCAGAAGCTGCCGACCCGCTGGGAATCGGTCTTGTTGAACTCGAAGGCGTAGCCGACGCAGCGGTCCTTGGCCTCCAGGCACTGCACCAGCCCGTCGGGCAGGTAGTCGATGGGGACATTCGGCTGTACGAACATCAACCGCAGGTCGATGAACGAGAGCATCTTGCCATTGCCCTGGGCCAGGGGGTCGAAGCCCAGGGAGAACAGGTCGGCACGGCGGGTTACGCCGGGAACGGCTTGGGAATAACGGATTTCCGCATCCAGGTAATCACTGAAAGGCGAGCGCATCTCCGCGCGTTCACTGGGTAGAAGGCTGCTGCATCCATTCACGCAGGCCAGGGTTACGATCACTACTGCTTGATGCCAGCAGACTGTCATATCGTCCTCCTCGTAGAGTCGGATGCCTTGCATGCCTACTACTCAATCTAGTCGCTATCGGCTGTCGCGTTTGCTTAACAGCCGAACGGCAGCTGTTACACCGATGAACGTGACGCGCCGATGTGCTTGCCGCCGTAGCGGCTCTGGTGAGGAGGCTGGGGCACGTCGACCGCCGTCGTCACTCGACCCGCACGGCGCACTCGAAGGATTTAGCCGGGGCGACACCAGTCTCCCACGGGCGCTGGTAGGTCAGCCGAAGGTGGCCTTCGCCTGCCTGGCGGGCCTGGAAGCGCCAGGTCGACTGGCCGGCGCTGCCGACCAGGCCGGCATCCTCCGGGTTGCTGTAGACCTCGGGGCCCAGGCTGGCGAGTACCTGCGCCGCATCGTCGCGAATCAGCCAGCGAAACCCGGTGGTGGGATTGCTGGGCAGGGTCAATATCAACTGCTGACCGCTGTGCATCTGCAGGGGGCATCCGCTTTGCTCCTGCACGCTCAGGCTGCCTGGCCGGTGAGCACAGGCGCTCAGCAGGATGAGGCCGAGCGGCAGCAGCAGACGGTGGGCGGTGATCATCATGAGGCTCCTGGCTGCGTTGAACGCCTGCCAGCATAGCCGCTGCGCGGTGCAGGCGTAACCCGTCGCACCGGCTTGGCCTAGGCTTATGCATGTCGGGCCTCGGCAGCCCGACGAACCAGATAGCCGAGGTCTGCATGGGCATTTCTGCACGCAAGGCGCAACGTCGCTCGGGCGCAGGCGCGAGGATCGTCACCCTCACCTTGAGTCCGGCGCTGGACATCGCCACCCAGGTCGCGCGTCTCTGTGCGGACGCCAAGTTGCGCTGCAGCACGCCGGTCTATGCGCCCGGCGGCGGCGGGATCAATGTCGCCAGGGCCATTCATGCGCTCGGCGGCAGCGCCCTGGCGCTGTTTCCCGCCGGCGGCTCGAGCGGTCAGCATCTGGTCGAACTGCTCGAGGCCGAAGGGGTGGCCAGTCAGGTCCTGGCGATCGCCGACTGGACCCGTGAATGCTTCAATGTGGTGGAGCAGGCCAGCGCCCAGCAGTACCGCTTCATCATGCCCGGCGCCCGCCTCGCTGCGGATGAGCAGGTGCAGCTGCTGGCCGCGCTGCAGGCACTGCCCGCGGACTACCTGGTGATCAGCGGCAGCCTGCCCGAGGGCCTGGCCGATGATCTGCTGCCGCGCCTGCTGCGCGATGCGGCGCGACGTGGCGTGCGCTGTATCCTCGACAGTTCCGGCGAGGCGCTGCGCCAGGCCCTCGACGTCGGCGGGATCTTCATGATCAAGCCGAACCTCAACGAGCTGAACACCCTGGTCGGTGGCGAGATCGGCAGCCCACAGCAACTGGCCAGCGCCGCCCGGCAACTGGTGCGGGACGGCAGATGCCAGACCCTGCTGGTTTCCCTCGGCGCCCAGGGGGCATTGCTGGTGCGCGAGGGCCTGAGCGAACGCATTGCGGCGCCGACCGTGCGCCGGCGCAGCACTGTCGGTGCCGGTGACAGCCTGGTGGCGGCGGTGACGCTCAAGCTGGCCGCGGGCGCCGATTGGCTGGAGGCCGCTCGCTATGGCGTGGCCGCCGGTAGCGCGGCGATCATGGCCGAAGGCAGTGGCCTATGCCGGCGCGAGGATACCGAGCAGCTATACGCCTGGCTGCAGGCCTACGCCGGGGATTGACTGCGCAGGTCACTGGGGCTTGCTGAAAGTGGCCAGCTGCTTGACCAGCATGTCGAGCATATGACGACGATTGATGACGCCGACGACCTTGCGGTTGGTATCGACCACCGGGTAGCTCTTGGGTTTATCGGTAAGCATCTGCTGGGCAAGCGCCAGCGGATCTTCGTCGAGCTTCACGCAGAGCACATCATCGCGCATGATGTCGCGAACGGTTGCCACCCGCTGGTTGTGATAGACCACCTGGATGCTGACCTGCAGGCATTCCTGTTCCGAGATCCAGCCGAGCAGTTTGCCCTCGCCATCGACCACCGGGCCGCCCAGCATGGCCTTCCTGACCAGCTTGGCGGACGCCTCGACGACGGGCATGTCGGGATGAATGAGGGCGAAGTCTTTGCTCATGCAGCTGGCGATAGGGGCAGAAATCAAGGCGATGCTCCGGTGCGGGTAAGGGAAGCCGCGTCACGCCGAGCGCGCGCCGTCAGGGCAGCGAGCAGCATGGCCGTGCAGCTTTTGGTTGGGCCCGGATCGGCGCTGGCGGCGCGCCAGCTGCGGCTGGCGGTCGAGGATGGGGCGACTATCCTGGCCAACGCGGTCAAGCAAGTTCCAAGCCGAGTCGGCTCAATGCCGTGCAGATGTCTCCGTAACTGCGCAAGTTGGCCGCCGATGCCCGCTAACAGGCTAGGACGCAGGCCGGATCAATCAGCCGCTACGGGCTAACTCGGTGCGTCGCCGGCCGTTTTGGTGCGTCCTGTTGCACCTTGCTTGGCCGATGAGTCGCCGCTGGTGCTGGCGGAAAACCCTGGGCGCCACTGTTGCCTGACCAGCGCGAAACCTGCATAAACTCGTGGGATTGGGCCGTCTGTGTCTGCCTGACTGAGGCAAGCATGTATCACGGAGAAAAACTCAACGCCTGGACTCATCTGGTCGGCGCCGTGCTGGCCTGCATCGGCGCGGTCTGGTTGCTGGTGGCGGCGAGCCTGGAGGGCTCGCCGCGCAAGATCGTCAGCATGGCGGTCTACGGGCTCAGCCTGCTGCTGCTCTACAGCATCTCGACCCTCTACCACAGCCTGCGCGGCCGCGCGAAAGTGATCATGCGCAAGTTCGATCACCTGTCGATCTACCTGCTGATTGCCGGCAGCTACACCCCTTTCTGCCTGGTCACGCTGGCAGGCCCCTGGGGCTGGTGGCTGCTCGGCATCGTCTGGAGCCTGGCGCTGATCGGCATGCTGCAGGAAATCAAGCCGCGCTCGGAGGCGCGGGTGTTATCCCTGGTGATCTATACGCTGATGGGCTGGATCGTCCTGGTGGCGGTCGAACCCCTGCTCGCCGCCTTGGGTACGGCGGGCTTCGCCTGGCTGGCCGCCGGGGGGCTGTGCTACACAGTGGGTATCGTGTTCTTCGTCTATGACGAGCGTTTCCGCCATTGGCACGGGATCTGGCACCTGTTCGTGATGACCGGCAGCCTGCTGCATTTCATCGCCGTTGGGCGCTATGTGCTATAGACGCAGGACAAACCGGGACGGTGCGCCGTCCCTGGCCCTCAGCTTCAGTCAGTGGCAACAGGAGTCAGCATGGATCCCTTCATGCAAGCGGCAATCGAGGAAGCCCAACAGGGCCTGGCCGAGGGCGGCATTCCGATCGGCTCGGTGATCGTCCATCAGGGCCGGATCATTGGTCGTGGACACAACCGCCGGGTGCAGCAGGGCAGCGCCATCCGCCATGGCGAGATGGATGCCTTCGAGAACGCCGGTCGCCAGTCGGCCCAGACCTACCGCGAGTCGGTGCTCTACACCACCCTGTCGCCTTGCGCGATGTGCAGCGGGGCGATCCTGCTGTACGGCATTCCGAGGGTGATCATCGGCGAGAACCAGACCTTCATGGGCGAGGAAGAATTGCTCAGGTCGCGGGGCGTGGAGGTCGAGGTGCTGCAAGAGGCGACGTGCGTGGCGCTGATGGAGGACTTTATCGCCGCCCGCCCCGAACTGTGGAATGAAGACATCGGCGAGTAGGCCCGGCTGCCCGGCGCTCTAACGTAGCGGCAGGCGGCAGCGATCGACCCGCCACCAGCTTGGCAGCAGGCGGCGCACGGCCGGTTGGTTGAAGCGGTCGTCGATCAGGTAGACCACACCGCGATCGTTTTGGGTGCGGATTACCCGGCCGGCGGCCTGCACCACCTTCTGCAGGCCGGGGAACAGGTAGGTGTAGTCGTAGCCGAAGTCAGCGCCGAACAACTCCTGCATGCGCAGCTTGATCTGTTCGTTGACCGGGTTGATCTGCGGCAGGCCGAGGGTGGCGATAAAGGCGCCGATCAGGCGTTCGCCGGGCAGGTCGATGCCTTCACCGAAGGCGCCGCCGAGCACGGCGAAACCGATGCCCTGGCCGCCGCTGCGAAAACGCTCGAGGAAGCCCTGACGCTGGCTTTCATCCATCTGTCGCGACTGCACCCACACCGGCACATGCGGATGGGCGCCGACGAAGGCGTCGAGCGCCGCCTGCAGATAGGCGTAGCTGCTGAAGAAGGCCAGGTAGTTGCCCGGTTGGCTGGCAAACTGGCGGGCCATCAGCGCGGCGATCGGCGCCAGCGAGGAGTCGCGGTGGGCGTAGCGGGTCGACAGGTTGCTGACCGCCTGCACCTGCAGTTGCGTGGCGCTGAACGGCGATTCGACATCGATCCAGGGCGTCGTCTCGGCCAGGCCGAGCAGGTCGGCGTAATAGCGGGCCGGGCTCAGGGTCGCGGAAAACAGCGTGGCGCTATGGGCCGCCTCGAAACGTGGAGCGAGGAAGGGCGCCGGCACCATGTTGCGGATGCACAGGGTCGACAGCACTCGTCCGCCGAGATCGTCGCTGCGGCTGATATCGAACAGCGAGTGGGGGCCGAACGCCTCAGCCAGGCGGCAGAACAGCATGGCGTCCAGGTAGAAGCGCAGCAGTTCGGCGGCATTGCCCGCCGGTTGTTCGCTCAGGTGGTCGGTGACGCTGCCGACCGCCTTCTGCAGCGCCATGACGAACAGGTCCGGGGCGGTCGGGTAGACCTGGTAGGCCGCCTCCTGGTCCTGTTGCAGTTGCTGCCAGTGACGCTGGACCCGCTCCAGCGGCCCCTTCAGCGACGCCGGGGCGATCCGCCGCAGGGCCTGGAAACGGCCCAGTTCCAGCTCGGCGCTGTACATGCCGCGAGCGCGCTCGATCAGGTTGTGCGCCTCGTCCACCAGCAGGCAGACCCGCCACTCGTTGAGCTGGGTCAGGCCGTGCAGCAGAGCGCCCATGTCGAAGTAGTAGTTGTAGTCGCACACCACCACATCGGCCCAGCGGCACAGCTCCTGGCTCAGGTAGTAGGGGCAGACGCCATGGGTCAGGGCCACCTCGCGCACGCCGTCCTGATTGAGCCAGCGGCGCTCCAGGGCGGCCTGACGGGCGGCGGGCAGGCGGTCGTAGAAGCCCTTGGCCAGCGGGCAGGCGTCGCCGTGGCAGGCCTTGTCCGGGTGCTCGCAGGCCTTGTCGCGGGCGACGTGCTCGAGCACCCGCAGCGGCATCGCCTGCTCCTGTGCGCGCAGGGTCGCCAGGGCATCGAGGGCCAGGCGCCGGCCGGGGGTCTTGGCGGTGAGGAAGAACAGACGGTCCAGACCCTGCTCGGCAAATGCCTTGAGCTGCGGAAACAGGGTGCCCAGGGTCTTGCCGATGCCGGTGGTGGCCTGGGCCATCAGGCCGTGGCCGTCGCGGGCGGCGCGGTACACCGCTTCGGCCAGCTGGCGCTGGCCGCTGCGAAACTGCGCATGGGGAAAGCGCAGGCGCGCCAGGGCCAGGTCGCGCAGGCGACGGTGCTCGCGTTCCTGCTCGGCCCAGGCGATGAAGCGGTTGCACTGCAGCTCGAAGAAGGTGCGCAGCTGCTCGGCGCTGAAGGATTCGTGGAAACTGGTTTCGTGCTGGCTCAGCACATTGAAATAGACCACCGCCAGGTCGATTTCGTCGAGGCCGCGCTCCTCGCACAGCAGCCAGCCATAGACCTTGGCCTGGGCCCAGTGCAGCAGGCGGTGATTCTGCGGGATGCGCGCGATGTCGCCGCGGTGGGTCTTGATCTCTTCCAGGCGGTTTGCCTCCGGGTCGTAGCCATCGGCCCGGCCGCGCACCTGCAGGCCCTGGTATTCGCCGCTCAGGGGCAGTTCGGCCTGGTAGCCGGCGCCGCGCCGGGCGACCACCATGGCATGGCCGGCCATGCCCTCCTGGGCGGTGGGCGAGGGCGTGAAGCGCAGGTCCAGGTCGCCGACCTTGGCGGTGAACTCGCACAGTGCGCGTACCGCGACGCGGTAGAGGGTGCGCCGCTCAGGCAGCGGCCGAATCGGGATGATCCTGTCGCTCATGTGTCCGACCATTGCACATAGCACACATCCACCGGCATGCCATGCTCGGCGCAGAAGGCCAGCCAGCGCCGCTGGTTGTCCTGCAGGCGGTCGCCGGGGCCTTTCACCTCGATCATCCGATAGCGCCGCTGCGCCGGCCAGAACTGGATCAGGTCCGGCATGCCGGTGCGGTTGGCCCTGATGTCGCGCAGCAGGCGCTCGAACCAGGCACGCAGGTGCGCCGCCGGCAGGCAGGCGAGCGCCTGCTCCAGCAAGGGTTGCTCCAGCGCGGCCCAGAACACGAAGGGCGACTGGGTGCCGAACTTCTGCGCATAGGTCTGGCGGATCGCCTCGCGGTAGGCGCCCGACTCCAGCAGTGCCAGGCGCTCGCCGAACAGTTCGGCGCGGCGCGCGTGGAAGTCGGAGCTGAGCAGGTCGGCCGGGCCGCTGTGGAACGGGTGGAAGAAGGCGCCCGGCAGCGGGGCGAAGATCGCCTCCCAGCACAGCAGGCCGAACAGGCTGCAGATCAGGCTGTTCTCGACATAGTGCACCGGCCCGTGCGGTTCGCTCAGGTGGGCCTGTACCGCCTGCTCGACGCTCTGATTGGCGGCCCTGGGCAGCCTCAGCTCGATCCGCGAGGGCTGCGGCTCCCTGGGCTTGGGCGGTGGCGCCAGGCCGAGTTGGCGATTCAGGCGCGACAGCGCTCGCTGCACGGCCTGGGCTTCGCTGTCATCTTCCGCTGCCAGGGCGGCCTGACTGGCCAGGGCGTGGGCCTCGGCCGGGCGGGCCAGGCGCTCCAGCAGACGGATGCGGCGCACGCGGGCCCCGGCGTACCGGCAGTCGGCGTAGCAGGCGAGGGCACTGTCCAGTTGGCCCTCGCGTTCCCGTTGCTGGCCCAGGCGGAACAGCAGCTTGGCCCGCCGCGCGGCGAGAAAGGGCGTGGCGCAGTCGAGCCGGTCGATCTGCGCGAGGACCGTGCCGATCGGCTCGCCCGCCTCGAAGCGCTCGCGGCAGCGCTGCAGCTGCAGGTAGCAGTCGACGTCGGCGCGCCGGCGAAAGGCGCGGGAGTCCTGGCTCAGTTCGACCGGCTCGTAGCGAAAGATGCCGAGGTCGGCGAGGACGAACTCCGACCAGTCCTGGCGCAGGTTGCCGAAGAACATCAGGCGCAGGCGTTCGCACAACCCGTCGATGCACAGGCTCAACACCCGCTCGTCCAGGCCGGGGCACCAGTCGGCGAAGGGGCGTGGCCCAGGACGCTCGGCCGCCAGCAGCTCGAGCAGCTCGGCCTTCTTCAGGGACCTGCGCGCGCCGACGGCGAAGTGTTCGATGATCTCGGCCTTGCGCAGCAGGGCGAACAATTGCGCCGGCTCCAGCTCGGCGTCTTCGCGCACCCAGCCATGGTCGAGCAGCGCCTCGGCGGCCTGCAGCGGGCAGCCGATCTCCGCGTAGTTCAGCTTGCTGGCGCGAAAGTGCACGCCCTTGCGCATGATCATGCGCACCAGCAGGGCCTGGGCGGGCAGGGCGAGTTCGCCGAACTGCCGCAGCAGGGCCAGTTCTTCGTCCAGCAGCAGGTCGTGATGACGTGCCTGGAGCCAGGCCAGGGCCTTGTGGAAGTTGGTCAGGTAGTAGAGGGCGGAATCGAGCGGGGGCTGCATGATGGGGCCGGGCACTGTTTGCATGTACAGATATCAGCGTGGCGCCGGCTTTGCAATCAGCAATGGATGGGAGGGCGTGGGCGTCGCCGGAAAACCCTGCTTGCCGTGGGCTGCGAAGGCTAGACCCGCCAGGCGCTGCGGTTCAAGACGCCTGGCCTTGGGGCGGTTCGCCTTTCATTTGCGCCAGCACTCGTTCGGCGTTTGCCGTGCAGTGCATGCCGTCGGGCTTGTCCTCGATACTGGCGATGATCGCCAGCAGCTGCGTCTTGTTCTGCCCCAGCCGCTGTTGCAGCGTTTCGATCTCGGCGACCTTGGCGCGCAGGCTGGCGAGCAGTTCGTCATGAGCCCAGTGTTGCTGATCCGGATCGGGCAGCAGCCGACGAATCTGTTCCAGGCTGAAGCCGGCTTGCTGGGCACAGCCGATGATCTCCAGGGTCTGCAGGGTCTGCGGTGGGTAGTCGCGGTAGCCGTTGGCCTGGCGCCTGACGCCGCCGATCAGGCCGCTGGCCTCGTAGAAGCGCAGCCGCGAAGGGGGCAGCCCGCTGCGCTTGGCCAGTTCACCAATCTTCATAGACGCGCTCCGTGGCCGCTTGACATTAAAGTTGACTTTAACCTTAGCATCCTCGCGTCACCCATGAGGAGCCTTCCTATGTCGCCGTTCCAGCCACTGCAGTTGCCCAATGGCACCACCATCCCCAACCGTATCGCCAAGGCGGCCATGGAGGAAAACCTGGCCGATGCCGAGCAGGGCCCTTCCGCCGAGCTGCGACGCCTCTACCAGCGCTGGGCCGATGGCGGGGCCGGCCTGCTGCTGAGCGGCAATGTGATGATCGATCGTCGCGCCATGACCGGCCCCGGCGGTGTGGTGCTGGAGGATGAGCGGCAGCTCGAGGGCTTTCGTCAGTGGGCGCGTATCGGCCGGAGCCAGGGCGCCCAGTTCTGGTTGCAGCTCAATCATCCGGGGCGGCAGATCCAGGCCAGTCTCGGTCAGCAGGCGCTGGCGCCATCCAGCGTGGCGTTGGAGCTGGGGCGCCTGTCGAGGTTGTTCGCCGTGCCCAAGACCATGGACGAGGCGGATATCGCCGAGGTGATCCGGCGTTTCGTGCGCACCGCGCAGCTGGCCGAGCAGGCCGGCTTCAGCGGCGTGCAGATCCACGCCGCCCACGGCTACCTGCTCAGCCAGTTCCTTTCGCCATTGAGCAACAGGCGCAGCGACCAATGGGGCGGCCCGCTGGAAAACCGCGCGCGGCTGCTGCTGGAGGTGGTCAGGGCGGTGCGCGCGGCGGTTGCGCCGCAGTTCTGTGTGGCGGTCAAGCTCAATTCGGCGGACTTTCAGCGCGGAGGCTTCGACGCCGAGGATGCCTGCCGGGTGGTCCAGATGCTCAACGAGCTGGACGTCGACCTGGTCGAGTTGTCCGGCGGCAGCTACGAGGCGCCGGCCATGCAGGGCGATGTCCGCGATGGCCGCAGTCTGGCGCGCGAGGCCTATTTTCTGGAGTTCGCCGAGCGCATCGCCGGTGTCGCCCGGATGCCGGTGATGGTCACCGGTGGCATTCGCCGCCGCGCCGTGGTCGAGCAGGTACTCGCCAGCGGCGTGGCCATGGCCGGCATCGCCACGGCCCTGGCGATCAATCCGCAGTTGCCGCGCGAATGGCTGGCCGGCCGCGACAGTCACCCGCAACTGGCCCCCCTGCGCTGGAAGAACAAGGCGTTGGCCTCTTTGGCTTACATGGCGGTGGTCAAGTTCCAGCTGCGCCGGCTCAGCCGTGGACGCTTGCCGCATCCGCAGGTCTCGCCCCTGCGCGCGCTGCTGCTGGAGCAGTTCGCCACGGCCAGGCGCACGCGCCAGTACCGCCGCTGGATGGCCGCGCGAGCGACCAGCTGAGGGTCAGTCGACCAATAAGACACGCCCGCACGCTGGATCGCAGCCAAGGGATAGATCAACTGGTCATTGGCATAAGCGCGAATCGGCTTAAGTCAATCGACTGGTGACCTTGGCATCGTCTGCGGGTGTACCCACACTAGTAAAGCTTGAGTCGAGCGAACAGGAATCAGGGCTTAGAAGGTCAGGGAGCTGCGCTGGAGCACAGGTAATGAACCGCCATCACCCCCCTCGAAGGTTTCGCCCGCAGGTCACGGGCTAGCTGCAGTGCAGAGGTGTTTCGGATAGATGCTTGGTCATGGTTTCTGCGGTTCCTTCCAGGTCGCATTCCCTTCGAATTGAACTCATTGGCCAGCTATGCCCCAGGGCTCGCTCACTCGATAGCCACAACGACGTTTAGGTACCCATTGCAGGAGGCGTTCATTTTCATTGGGTCGGCAGCGGCCCGCTCATCCACCTCGAGGGACGCGTCCGCCAGATGTAACCGTCAGTGCACCGGCGGTATCGGCAGCGAACTTCAAGCTGAGTGGTCGCCTGCCAGTTTTTTACCGACCACGCCTGCGACCCTAGGCTCGACGGAGGGACAGGGCAGTCCGTCAATGCGTGCGATCCGCCGAGTCGATATCCATCGTACTCACGCACAGGACGCTAGTTATGCAAACCATTCGCAGCACTCTGGTGGTGATGGATGCACAGCAGCCCGACGCTCTGCTTCTCGACAGAGCCAAGCTGATCGCCAGCGCCACCGAATCACACTTGCACCTGCTGGCTTGTGACAAGAAGGTTCAGTTGTCATCCGCCTTGCAAGACACCGAGCAAGCTCTGCGCGAGGAGGGCTTCAGCGTCAGCGCTCAGCAGGCCTGGGATCACAGCCTGCACCAGACCGTCATTGCCGTGCAGCAGGAGCATGAATGCGGCCTGGTGATCAAGCAGCACCTGCCCGACAACCCCCTGCTCAAAACCATCCTGCCGTCGGAAGACTGGAAGCTCCTGCGTTTTTGCCCCTGCCCGGTGCTGATCGTGAAGAGCACCAGGCCCTGGGCGGGTGGGACCATTCTCGCGGCCATCGACGCCGGCAATAGCGATCTCGATCATCGGGTCCTGCATGCCGGCATCGTCAGCCATGGCTATGACATCGCCAAGATGACCGGCGGCTCCCTGCACATGATGTCCGCCTATCCCTGTCCCGAACTCATGGCCAGCGATCCGACCTTCCAGGTTCGCGAGAGCGTCCAGGCCTTGTACCTGGCGCATTGCCGGGCGCTGCAGGCCGAGTACGAGGTCGGCGATGAGCGCCTGCACCTGGTCGAGGGGCCGGCCGAATCGCTGATCCCGGCGGTCGCCGAGCGGCTTGGCGTGGCGCTGACGGTGATCGGCAGCGTCGCCCGCAGTGGCTTGTCCGGCACCCTGATCGGCAATACCGCGGAGAACATTCTCGACAGCCTGAACTGCGACCTGCTGGTGCTCAAGCCCGACGACATCATTCGCCACCTGGAGGAGCTGGCCTCGCCCCCGCACGACCGCGTGGTGGATGGGGCCATCCACTCCTGGCCCTACAGCCACAGTGCACACCTGGAGGTTCCCGCGGCTCAATCAAGCGCTGATCCGGCGCTCGGCGTGAGCCAGGGCGAGAGGGCCGGTCGCCTCGCCCGCTAGCGGGACCGGGCCGGTCGCCGGCTGGTAGGCGTCGCATGCCCGCGGGGCAAGTCCGGCCTTTCCCGCGGGGCTGTGGCGTATCCCGGCTGTCAGCTGGAGGGATTGCTGCGTCCGCTGGTTCGCCGGCGCGGGCGGGACGACTTCAGATGGACAGCGCCAGGCATTCGCCCCCCAGTCGGTCGATTGCCTGGTCGCCTTGACCCGTTGGCTGCCGGTGCCGGCAGCCCAGAGGGCGCTTCTGCCGGCCACCCGGTAGCCGCCGGAGGGGCCCGCTTGGTTGGCCATCAGCACCACCAGGCCAAAGTCGGCGGCGTAGCGGCGCAGCCTCTTAGCCCATGCCGCCTTGCCTGTCGCAAGGCGGCGAGTGGGTTGGCGTGGCGGCGTCACCAGCCATTGGCAACCGAGGTTACAGGACGCGGTAGATTTCCCAGCGGTTGGTCCCGGAAACGACATGGGGCTCGAGTTCCTTGCTCCATTGCTTGTGCGCCTCGATGGTCGCCAGCTTTTCCCAGGCCTGATTGAGTTCGCTGAGGTCGCTGATCAGGTGCTCTGTCTGCACGGTTGCCTCCAGCGCGCCGATCGAGCCGGTGAGCAGGCGCATCTTGTCCGCGCCCAAGCCAACTTGGGGAGCGATCTCGCGGATCCAGCGCTGCATCAGGTCGATCACATTCTGCTTGTAGCCGAACTTCGCATCGATGCTCCAACGGGCAATCATCATGGCTGATCTCCTTGCGATGAAAAAATAGGCGGCGAGCGCAGGCTCATTGCACCCGGCGCGGCCGAGCAACCGACACGGCGCGCGGGCTGTCATCTATAGCGTAGGTGCTCCGAGACCGGGCCGAGCGCGGAAGAGCCTGCGACATGCCTGCCGGTATCGCCAGCGGCCGCGCCAGTGCCGACCGCTAGATCCCGAACGGATAGGTCTCGTCGTCGTGGCTCGCGCTTTCGGGGGCGCTCAGCGGCTTGATCGGGCCGGTTTCATCGAGCCAGATGAAGGCGTCGAACTGATCGGCCAACACGGCCTCGAAGTAGTGGCTGTGTAGCTCGGTCTGCGGCCGGTAGATGACGCCTATGGCGCGCTCCAGCAGCGGCACCGACAGCGCCTCGCGCAAGTCCTGGCGCTCGGGGGCGCGCCAGTCGAGCAGCGCGGCGCCGGGACTGTTGCGGTGAAACTGGTATTCCCAGCTGTCCGGCCGCGCCGCACGCACCTGCTTGATTTGCATCTGGCCATCCCAGTCGTCGGCGGCCGCGACCCGGCCGTGGTCGGTGCCCATGCCGATCAGCACCGCGTCGCGGCCCCACGCCAGGCGGCTGAGTTGACCGATGTTGAACTCGCCGCGCCAGCCCATGGCGGTGGCGGCGGCATTGCCGATGTGCGAGTTGTGCGCCCAGACCACGGCCTTCGCCTGCTCTCCCCGATGCTCCAGCAGGGTCTGCAGGGTGTCGAACATATGCCGGTCGCGCAGGTTCCAGGAGGCCGCCGAGCCGCGGTACATGACCCGATAGTACTGCTCGGCGGCACGTACCACGCGGGCATTCTGCGCGGCGTTGAACAGTGCCTCCTCGTCCTGCGCCAGGGCCTCCAGGCGTTCGCTCAGCAGGCTGTTGAGCTGCGCGACCACGGCGTCCTCGCAGGAGTCGGCCTTGCCGTGCTCGACATACAGGCCATAGCGCGCCGGGTCGTCCTGCCAGGGCGACAGGCAGCCGTAGCGCCGGCGTGCCTGCTGCGCCCGTTGTGGGTCGACCCGGTCCAGGTAGCGCAGCACCTCGTCGATCGAGTTGCGCAAGCTGTAGACATCCAGGCCGCGAAACTCCACGCGCTGCTCGGCACTCAGGCGCTGGTTGTGATGGTGCAGCCAGTGGATGAAGCGCGAGACATCGGTGTTGCGCCACATCCAGCTGGGGAAGCGGGCGAAGGCGGTCTGGCTCCAGACCGAGGTTTCGCGCTGGCGGGCGAAGCGATCGAGGCGGGCGGCATCCGGCCAGTCGGCCTCGACCGCGACAATGTTGAAGCCGTGTCGCTCGATCAGACGCTGGGTGATGGCCGCGCGGGTTCGATAGAAGTCGGAGGTGCCGTGGCTGGCCTCGCCGATCAGGACCACGCGGGCGTCGCCATAGCGGTCGAACAACTCGGCGAAGGCCGGATCCTGCAGGTCCGGCAAGGGTTCTGCGTACTGGCGGATCAGCGCTGGCAGCTCGCTGCCGTGCCCAGCCGGAAGGCCCGGCACAGTGGATTCGGTTGACGGGCTCATGGCGCACCTCCACCGGCGAATCGATCACTTTTCAGTCTAATGCGGCCTGCCGGGAATGCGGGGCCGGTGACGACGAACGCGCCCTGGGTGACGTGCGCAGGGAACTCGCGGCACAGCTGGGCGGTCGCAGTCGGGCATGCTTGGCAGCCGCGCTGACGCCCGTTTGGCTGGATGGCGGTGCGCTGGCAGCCAAATTGCCGCAGACCACGTCACTCGCCATCTGGCGTCTGCCGAGGCTTTTCATTATTGTGGCGCCCCGCCAAAAAGCACGAGTATTCAATATGTTGGAAAACAGTCTCAGCCAGTTGGAGCGCCTCGTCGGCGAGCTGGTGCAGGAGAACAAGGCGCTGCTTGGCGCCAATGCACAGCTGAGTGCCGAGCTGGCGCAGGTCAAGGACGAGAACGAGACCCTGCAGCTGAGCGCGCTGGAGCACGAGGAGCTGCACAGCAGCGCCGCAGTGCGCATCCAGGCCCTGGTCGATCTGGCCTCCGGCAACCAGGCCGATGCGAGTGCTGCCCAGGTATGAGTCAGGTCGGCGAAACCATCACGGTCATTTCCATCCTCGGCAATGACTACAGCATCAAGGCCCCGGCCGGGAAGCAGCAGGCCCTGAGTGAATCGGCATTGCTGCTGAAAAAGCTCCTGGCCGAAACCAAGGCGGCCGCGCCAACCCTGATCGGCGAACGCCTGCTGGTGCTGACGGCCCTGAAGCTGTGCGCGCAACAACTCGAGCAGGAGCAGCGCCACCGCCTGGAAATTCAGCGCCTGGAGGGAGACCTGCGCGCCCGGGTCGATGACATCGCCGGCCTGATCCGTCAGGCGTGAGGCCGGCGGATTTTGTCGCTGCAGGCCTGGACGCTTCTGCGCCGGTCAGCTAGTGCGTCGGCTTGGCCGGACGCCGGCGTGCCCACAGATACGCCGGCCAGGCCCGCAGGCCGACGAGCAGGCCCGTGACCAGTGGGGCTGCCCAGACAACCATCGGTACTGGGCGACGAAGTACAGCAATGCGGCGGGGCAGGTGCAATCCATGGCTCCTCGGCGGGCTGAGGTGCTAGCGCCAGGCAAATGCGGCAGTTGGCTACCGCACCTGTGCCTCAACTATCGACTAGGGTAACGCCTTGCACCCGTACTTCAGCGGGCCATCGGCAGGGCCGCACCCATCAGCGCGAACAGACCACCGCAACTGCGGTTGAAACCCCGGCCGCAGCGCGTCAGCCAGGGGCGAATGCGGTGGGCGGCGCGGGCCAGCAGGTATTCGACCAGGCCTTCGACCACCGCGAAGGTCAAGGCCATCACGGCAAACTGCAGCCAGAGGTCGCCTTGCGGGTCGAGAAACTGCGGCAGGAAGGCGCCGAAGAACAGGATTACCTTGGGATTGGACAGCGCCGACAGCAGGCCCTGGCGGAACAGGCTGGTGGCGGCTTTGCCGGTGGTCTGCACGGGGGCTTCGAGCTGCAGCGGCGGGGCGCGCCAGAGCTGGAAGCCGAGCCAGAGCAGATAAGCACCGCCGATCCACTTGAGGAAGGTCAGCGCGTTGGCCGAGGTTTGCAGCAGGGCACCGATACCGAACATCGACAGGGCCATCAGCACGGCGAAGCCGATTACCCCGCCGCTCACTGTCCACAGGGTCTTGCGGTGGCCATAGAGCGCGCCGTGGGTCAGCGCCAGCAGGCCATTGGGACCGGGTGTCAATGCCAGGCCGATGACGGCGGTGAGATACAGCAACCAGGTGTGCAAGGCCATGGATGGAGTCCGTCAGCGTGAATTGTGGGAGGCGCGCGCCCTTTTTATGCTCGGCATGAGCGTCGGTCAAGCGAGCGGTGTCGCTATCCGATAATCAGCTCGAGGGACAGGCCAGGGGCGGTGTAGCGGCGAAAAGAAGCCGGGCAGCATCGCTGCAGCCCGGCAGGCTGAGTGGCGCTCGCGCAGAGCGTCGTCTTCATAGCACGCCCAATGGGTACTCGACGATAAAACGCACCTCGTCGACGTCGCCATCGATCTGGTTGGACGAGCTGCGGTGAGTTGCCTGGCGGACGCGGAAGGACAGGTCCTTGGCGGCGCCACCTTGCACCACATATTTGGCTTCCAGGTCGCGCTCCCAGTGGTTCTCGTCGTCGCCCCCGGCTATCAAGAAGCCACTCAAGGGGTCGGCCTGGGTGTAGTCGATATTGTCGCCGCGGACATAGCGCGCCATCAGGGTCAGGCCCGGTACACCATAGTCGGCCATATTCAGGTCGTAGCGTGCCTGCCAGGACTCTTCGCGCGGGCCGTTGAAGTCGGAGTATTGCAGCGAGTTGGCCAAATAGATGGCGTTGAAGCCGATATAGTCGAAGCCGTCATTGCCGTCGACCTTCTGGAAGGCTAAGGACAGTGCATGGGCGCCGAAGCTGTACTTGGAGGCCAGCGACCAGGTGGTGTTTTCGATGGCACCGACCAGTGCCTTGCCTTCATCCAGAGTGCGGTAGATGTTGAAATCGAAGTTCAGGGCATTGCGGTCGCTGAACGGGATGTTGTAGTTGGCATTGCCATAATAACGGTGCCACGTGTCCTCTACTTCAGAAGCGAACAGGCTAACACTCAAGTTGTCGCCGGCGCTGTAGGAGCCGCCGACCCAGTCCACCGTATCCCCGACATTACCGGCATATTGAATCTGCAGTTCACCGTCGGAATTGGTACTGCCGAATTCGTTCATCGCGGTTATATGGCCGGCATCGAGACTCAGGCTGTCGATCTCGTCGCTGGTGAGGAAGATGCCGGTAGCGGTTTGCGGAATCAGGCGTGCATCACCGGTCGCCACTACCGGGTTCTCGACGCGTTTTTCGCCGACTTTCAACACGGTGTTGGAGAGTCTGACTTTAACGACTCCGCCCGTTTCGCTGTAATCGTCCTCAGGGTGGCCATCGCTGCCTACCGGCAGCAGGAAGGTGCCGGTACGGCCACCGCCACTGTCCAGCTTGATTCCCAGATAGCCGTAGGCATCCACGCCGAAGCCGACCGTGCCTTGAGTAAAGCCGGACTCGTACATGAGCATAAATGCATGGGCCAACTCCTCGCGGTAGCCATTGCGCTCGGATGCGGGTTTGAATGCATTGGTACCGGCTCCATTGGAACCGCCATTACGGAAGTCGCGGTTGAAATAGAAAGTGCGGTTGAGGATGTTGAGCGAGCTGTCTGCGATAAAGCCGTTCGAGTCGCTTTGCTGGCTGGCAGAAGCCATTTGCAAGGTGGCGGTCGATACTGCCAACGCCACGATACTGAGTGTGATTGTTCGCATTGGTACTTCCCCTTTGAAACTCGGAGGTTGTTGTTCGGTGTGCCAGTACCAGCACTTCTTGACTGACCCTTAGAGCGTAGCCTCCGCAAGTAGAGCGACAAGTTTGTCCGATAAGTGGATGTTTTTCGGTGTGTTAGTTGCTGGGCTAAAGACTGTTTGAGGTGGAAATACGATTGCTCTGGCTGTGTCGCCAGCGATGAACTAGCGCTTGTTCTTACAGCATGAACCGAATTGTAACTGGGCAGGTTCTCGTCGGCCTTTATTGTTATTTGTCAAAGGCTTCTGCGTTCAGCTGCTCGGCGCGTGCTGCCAGTTCAGCCTCGACTTCGTCGGCCCAGGCTAGCCAGGCCCGTTCGCCGAGGATGCCGCGGCGCAGGGTCAGGTAGGGCAGGCGCTGGCGGGCCTGTTCGGCGGGGTCGAGTTCCAGGTACTGCTGCTCGATGTCCTGCAGACTGTCTAGGGTGTCCTGGTGGATGGCGCGATGGCGGGCCATCTCCACGCGCAACTCGGCCGGCTCGGCCAGGGCGCCGGCGTACAGCTTGACCAGCAGCGCGTCGTTGAGCGTGTTCGGCGCGGCCGGCTCGGCCAGCCAGCGCTTGAGCTCGGCGCGGCCGCTGGGGCTGATGCTGTAGACCTTCTTGTCCGGCTTGTCGCTCTGGGCCTGTTCGACGCAGAGCAGCCAGCCCTCGTCGCTCAGGCGGCGCAGCTCCTGGTAGACCTGCTGGTGCTTGGCGTTCCAGAAGTAGCCGAGCGACTGCTTGAAGTGTTTGACGATGTCGTAGCCGCTGGCCGGTTCGGTCTCCAGCAGGGTGAGGATGGCGTGGCGCAGGGACATGGACAATCCGTGATCGGTGATGTGCGGCCATTCTAGGCTGATATGCAAAAAGTTGCATTTGCAAGGCGTCTGGTCTATCTATGCAAATACTTGCACAACAAAAATGACATGGAGCTCGCGATGAAACGCACTGGAACCCGCTTTCGCAAGCTCAAGGCCCTCGACCATTACGACGCCATCGTCATCGGTTCCGGCATTGGCGGCCTGTGCACTGCCGCGCTGCTGGCCAAGACGGGGCAGAAGGTCTGCGTGCTGGAGCAGCACTACACCGCCGGCGGTTACACCCACGTCTACCAGCGCGAGGGCTACGAATGGGATGTGGGGGTGCACTACATCGGTGAGGTGCACAAGCCCTGGTCGATGATCCGCCGGGTGTTCGACGTGATCAGCGACGGCCAGCTGCAGTGGGCGCCGATGGACGCGCACTACGACCACATCGTCATCGGCGACCAGCAGTTCCGCTACCTGGCCGGGCGTGACGCCTTCAAGGCCGAGATCAAGCGCCACTTCCCCGAGGAAGGCGCGGCCATCGACCGCTACGTCGAGCTGATCAGCGAGGTCAGCCAGCGGATCCCGCGCTTCTTCGCCGGCCAGGCATTGCCCCGGGCGCTGGGCGTGCTCTACAACCGCCTGCGCCGTCGGCTGTTCCCCGCCTACTTCTTCCAGAGCACCCGTCAGGTACTGGAGGGACTGACCGACAATCAGCAATTGATCGGCGTGCTCACCGCTCAGTGGGGTGACTACGGCCTGCCCCCGGCCCAAGCCGCGTTCATGATGCACGCCATGGTCGCCAAGCATTACATCACCGGTGGCAACTACCCGGTGGGCGGCTCGATCCGCTTCGCCGAGACCATCATCCCGGTGATCGAGGCGGCCGGCGGCCATGTGTTCACCTATGCCGGGGTGGAGCAGGTGCTGGTCGAGGACAACCGCGCCTACGGCGTGCGCCTGGAGAAGGATGGCCACCAGATCACCGCCGACAAGATCGTCAGCTGCGCCGGCCTGCTGCCGACCTACCAGCGCCTGCTGCCGCCCGAGGTGGTCCGGCGCCACGGCCTGCTGGACCGGCTCCAGCAGGTCGAGCCCTCGGCCTCCCACGTCTGCCTGTATGCCGGCTTCAAGGGCGATGCCGCGAGCCTGGGGCTACCCAAGACCAACTACTGGCTCTACCCCGAGTTCGACCACGACCTGAGCATCAAGCGCTTCCTGGATTCACCCGGGCTGGATCTTCCGATGATCTACATTTCCTTCCCCTCGGCCAAGGATCCGGACTGGGACCGTCGCTACCCCGGCAAGTCGACGGTAGAGATAGTCGCGCCGAGCTTCCCGCAGTGGTTTGAGCAGTGGAAGGGCAGCACCTGGAACAAGCGTGGCGAGGATTACGAGGCCTTCAAGCAGCGCATCAGCGAGGTGCTGCTGGAGGCGCTGTACCGGCACCAGCCGCAGCTGCGCGCGGCCCTGGACTACTGCGAGCTGTCCACGCCGCTGTCCACCGAGTGGTTCCAGTGGAACCAGGGCGGCGAGATCTACGGCATCGAGCACACGGTGCAGCGCTTCGAACAGCACTGGATCCACCCGCAGACGCCGATCAAGAACTTCTACCTGACCGGCTCGGACGTGGTCACCGCCGGGGTCGGTGGCGCGCTCATGGGCGGGGTGCTGACGGCCACGCGCCTACTCGGCTGGCGCGCCTACCAAGTGAAGCGGTTGCTCGACGGCGTCTATCGGCCCGCGAGGCAGTCGGCCTCTCAGGGTGCTGGTCGGTGACTCAGCTCGGTGCGGCGTCGAAGCTGTCGGCGCGGGCCATCTTCCACATCCGTTGATAGAACTCGCCCTCGATCGTCTCGCCCAGCAAGTCGCCCGGCTTGAGGTAGACATGCTCCTGGGCGAACAGCTTGATTTCGCTGGCGGAGATGCGCCGCACCAGATGGTGGGCATTCAGCTGCGCCGGATGGTCGAGGCCCGCCGCGGCGAGCATCTCGGCCAGGGCCTGAAGGGTGTGGCGGTGGAAGTTGTAGACCCGCTGGCCCTTGTCCGCCACCACCAGCGCGCGCTGGCGCAGCGGATCCTGGGTGGCCACCCCGGTCGGGCACTTGTTGGTGTGGCAGGAGCGACTCTGTACGCAGCCGACGGCGAACATGAAGCCGCGGGCGGAGTTGGCCCAGTCGGCGCCGATCGCCAGCACGCAGGCGATGTCGAAGGCGCTGACGATCTTGCCGCTGGCGCCGAGCTTGATCTTGTCGCGCAGGTTCAGCCCGACCAGGGTGTTGTGCACGAACAGCAAACCCTCGCGCATGGGCACGCCGATATGGTCGGTGAACTCCAGTGGCGCGGCGCCGGTGCCGCCTTCCTTGCCGTCGACGACGATGAAGTCGGGGAGGATATCGGTCTCCAGCATGGCCTTGGCGATGCCCATGAACTCCCACGGGTGGCCCAGGCACAGCTTGAAGCCCACCGGCTTGCCGCCGGACAGCTCGCGCAGGCGGGCGATGAACTGCAGCAGTTCGATCGGCGTGCTGAAGGCGCTGTGGCGGGCCGGCGAGACGCAGTCCTCGCCCATGGGCACGCCGCGAGCCCGGGATATTTCCGCGGTGACCTTGTGCTTGGGCAGGATGCCACCGTGGCCGGGCTTGGCGCCCTGACTCAACTTGATCTCGATCATCCGTACCTGCGGCAGGCGGGCCTGTTCGGCGAAGCGGTCGGGGTCGAACTGGCCGTCGCTGCCGCGGCAACCGAAATAGCCGCTGCCCAGCTCCCAGATCAGGTCGCCATCATGCTCGAGGTGGTAGGGGCTGATACCACCTTCGCCGCTGTCGTGGGCGAAGTTGCCCAGCTTGGCACCCTTGTTCAGCGCACGGATGGCGTTGGCGCTAAGCGCGCCGAAGCTCATCGCCGAGATGTTGAGCAGCGAAGCCGAGTAGGGCTGGCGGCATTGCGGCCCGCCGATGCTCACGCGAAAGCCGTTGGGGTCGCTCAGGGGCGCCGGCCGCATGGAGTGACCGATGAACTCGAAGCCGTTCTGGTACACATCGATCAGGGTGCCGAAGGGCTTGTCGGCGATCTGGTCCTTGGCCCGGGCATAGACCAGCGAACGCTGGGCGCGGGAGAAGGGCAGCTGCTCGCGGTCGGCTTCCAGCAGATACTGGCGAATTTCCGGGCGGATGCCTTCGACCAGATAGCGAATATTGCCGAGGATCGGGTAGTTGCGGCGGATCGCCTGGTGGCTCTGCAGCAGGTCGCCGATGCCGACCAGGCTGAGCACGCCGCCGAGCAGGCTAAGGGGCCACAACCATTGATGTTCGAGGAAGGTCAGGCTGACCAGGGTGAATAGTACGCAGCAGACGAAGAAGGCGTAGCGGCTGAGCAGTGACAGGTTCATGCGGGTTCCTGCGGCGCAGAGGCTCAAACAGGCAATGTAGATGGCTAAGCGGCGATTCGTCGAGACTGGCGTTAGCCGCGCCAGCCAGGACACGGGCGCAGGATTGAGCCGCCCCGGGCAGCGGGGCGGCGTGATGGCGGTCAGCGGGCAGTCTGTTTGAAGTTGTCGTCCGAGGGTTCCTTGGTATAGGCGCCTTGGTCGTGCACCAGTTTCTGGCTGCCGTTCATCAGGGTGTTTATGCGGCTGTCGGAGGTGCTGGCCGAGGCGGCCTGGTTGCTGCTGCCGGTGATCAGCGGTGGGTTGAAGCCGAACGACCACAAGTAGTGCCAGACCGCGGCGTTGTGCTTCTCGGTCAGTTGCACGCTGTTGAAGTACCAGGGCTTGAGTTCGCTGAAGGCGGTCATGTTCATCAGGCCGCTGTTGCTGTCGCCGATAAAGCCGGTGCTGCTGGCCCCGGAAGATCGGTAGGCCTCGAAGATCACGCCCTTGGTCTTGAGCTCGCTGACGTAATTGCGGCAGACCTCGCCGACCCACTTGTTGCCCAGGTAGCTCTTGGCGTAGTTGGAGTAGAAGGGATCGAGCAGGGCGACGCGCTTGGGCAGCAGCTTGCTGTTGACGGTCCCGGCGCTGACCGCGTCGCTGATCTTCTTGGTCAGGACGATGGCCATCTGGTTGCCCAGGGAGTGACCGAGCAGGCGAATATTGTTGCCACTGTAGCCGGCCAGGTTGTCCTTGTAGCTCTGGAACAGCAGGTCGCCGGCCGATTGTGCCGGCCCGCTGCTGTAGGCGCCGCTGGCGTTGCGCCAGCGCATGGCGCGGGGGCCGCTGGCGGTCCAGATCTTGGCCTCGGCGTCCTTGACCTCGCCTTCGTCGGCGAACTGGTTCCAATAGAGGATGCCGACGTTGTAGCCCGCCGCCAGCCAGGCATGGGCCAGGTCCAGGTTGGGGCCGCCGGCGTCCTCACGATTGAAGGTCTCGCGGTTCTGGTTGACCGACGAACCATTCTGCCAGCCGTGGACGTAGATCAGGGTCGGCTTGCTCGGGCTGTAATAGGCGTTGCTGTTGCCTGGCACCGCTTTCTGCCAGCTATCGCCGTAGCCGAACCAGTACAGGCCGTGATCGAGGTTGTTGAAGGTGCTGGCCGGAAACACGCCGGTGGCGGCATTGGCTGCGGAGTGCATTGCCAACAGGAGCAGCAGAAGGAGTTTGTGCATGGTGTCGACCCGGTATTGTTGTTGTGTGGGGTCGGCAGAGCATACGGTTGGCCGTGACGGCGGCCATCGCCCGGACGGGTGATGGCCGTGTAGGTCCCACCGCCGGCTCAGGCATGGCTCAGTGGCAGGCTGAAATAGAAGGTGCTGCCCTGGTCGACCACGCTGCTGTAGCCGATCTGCCCGTGCATGCGTTCCACCAGGGTCTTGCAGATACTCAGGCCGAGGCCGGTGCCGCCGCGCCGGCGGCTGTCGGATGCATCGGCCTGGGCGAATTTCTGGAAGATGCGCGGGCGGAACTCGTCGGGAATACCGGGGCCGTGATCGCGCACCTGGATGCGCACGCTGGCATCGACGATTGCCGCCGAGATATCGACCTGCTGCTGCGGTTCCGAGAACTTCACCGCATTGGCGATCAGGTTGCTCAGCACTTGTTGCAGGCGCAGGGTGTCGACCTCGACCATCACCTGGGCGGGCAGTGCGCTGTCGTCCAGCTGCAGCCGAACCTGGAAGGCGTCGGCATAGCCCAGGTTGTGCGCCAGCGCCTCGTGCAGCAGTGGCCGCAGGTCGGTGCAGCTGAGGTTGATGCCGGC
Source organism: Pseudomonas zhanjiangensis (assembly GCF_041027545.1). Lineage (NCBI taxonomy): Bacteria > Pseudomonadati > Pseudomonadota > Gammaproteobacteria > Pseudomonadales > Pseudomonadaceae > Pseudomonas > Pseudomonas zhanjiangensis. The sequence continues at coordinate 52,132 of NZ_JBFTEG010000020.1, forward strand.
CTGACCGAACTCGAGCTTCTCGACATCGAGAATGTCGTTGACCAGGCAGACCAGGCGCTCCGAATTGCTCTGCGCGATCCTGACCAGGTCATGGACCTGCGGCGGTAGTTCGCCGACCGCGCCCGCGCCGAGCAGGCCGAGCGAGCCCTTGATCGAGGTCAGCGGCGTGCGCAGCTCATGGCTGACGGTGGCGATGAATTCGCTTTTCAGACGCTCGACCCGCTTGCGTTCGCCGATATCATGCAGCATGCAGATGTACAGGCGGCGTCCGGGCAGCTCATAGCTGCCGAGGCTGATTTCCAGCTCCAGTTGTTGGTTGCAGGCATGGCTGCCACTGACTTCACGGGCACGCCCGAGCTGCGCCTGCAGGGTCGCCGCGCTGCACCCGTGCAGCGCCGGAATCAGCCGGCCGATAGGCTGCCCGGCCAGTTCTTCGATCCGGTAGCCGAACAAGTCCGCACTGGCCGGGTTGGCCCGTTCGATCAGGCCCTGCTGATCGAAGATCAGGATGCCTTCGGCGGCATGTTCCAGGATGGCACTCAGCTCCAGGGTGCGTTGTTCGACCTGGCGCCTGACCTGCTCGGCGCGCCCGGTGATGGTCAGCAGGAGCCCGCCGAGCAGGCTGCACAATACCAGTCCGCCGGCCAGCACGGCCCAGGATTGCAGGCTGCGTTGCTCGAGCAGAAACGCCTCGCTGGGCGCTATCTCGATGCGCAGCCTGCGCCCGCCCTGGTCCCAGTCTTCCTGCCAGACCAGTGGCTGGGCATAGGCCGGCAAGGCGGCCAGATCCTGGCCATACAGGGGCATGGGATCGGGCTCGCTGATGTCGCTAAGGCGCAGGTGGAAGTCCTGCCTCGGGTAGTTGCCGAGCGCGAAGTCGACCAGCTGGTCGGTCCGGATCACGGCGACGGCGTAGCCCCTTAGCTGGCGGCGGCGCTCGACCAGCTCGGCAGGCGGCTGGTGGCTGCGGTACAGGGGGTAGAACAGCAGGACGCCGGGTTGCTGGCGATCATCCTGAACCAGGCCGATCGGCGCAGTCATTGCCGCCGTGGCGTTGTCGCGCGCGCGCTCCAGGGCGGCGCGGCGGGTCGGGTCGGAGGCGACGTCGTAGCCCACAGCCGGCGCATTGCTGGCAAAGGGCTCGATAAAGGTGACCGGGACGTAGCTGCCGCGCTGCTCTGCCGGTAGCAGGGCGCCGAGGCTGTCGCGCTGGCGGATCTGGAAGTCGGCAAAGCCGGCGGCGGCCATCTCGCTTTCATAGGCCGATCGCTGGTCTGCGCTGACCCGGGCATTCCAGCTCAGGGCCAGAATGCCCGGATAGGCGATGGGCAAGCGCCCGACGAAGGTCGCGAACTCGTCGCGGCTGACCTGTTGCGAGGCCGCGAACAGGCGCTCGATCGACTGCAGCGCCCGGTTGTACAGCTCGAAGCGGAACTTCAGGGTCGCGGCCATCATCTTCGCCTGCTCGTGGGTGCGCAGACGCAAATTGTCCTGCTCCGCCGTGCCGGCACGGATGAAGATCAGCACCATGATGGCGCAGCTGACCAGCAGCGGCAGGCCGACGCTGGTCGCCCGACTGCGCCAGAGCGCACGCGGTTCGGCGAACAGGATAAACATCAGGGGCGTGGCGATCAGCACGCCGATGCAGTCGCCGACCCACCAGGTCCACCAGCTGAAGGAAACCTGTGCGCCACTGATGGCCTGGCCGGCGTAAAGCACCCCAACGCCGGCGCTGGCGCTGATCAGGCAGGCCAGCGGGCCGCCGAGCATCAGCAGCAGGAAAATGCTGCGTTCGGTATCGAGCGGGGTCGGAAAGCCGACGAAGCGGCGGATCAGCCAGGCGCCGATCAGGCTCTGCACGGACGTGCCCAGGGCGATCCCCATGGCGATCAGCAGGCCCTTCAGGCTGAGGTGTTCAAAGCCGCTGAAGCCGATGCTGAGGTTGAGCAGAGTCGAGCCGAGGAACACCCCGGCAAGCATCGGGTAACCCCAGATCAGCACCGCCGCCAGGGCGATGCCCACCGGCGGGAAGATGGCGCTGGCAAAACCGGGGGGAATGGCCAGCATCAGCGCCAGATGGCCGGACACGGCATAGGCGAGGGCGAGCAGCAATACCCGGGCCGGCAGGCCTGTCGCGAAGGCGGGAAGGGATAGCATGCAGTAGTCGGCTCCGCAGCATGGGGCAACCGCGATGTGCTGGCGCCTGGTTGAGGCAGCAGCGCACGCCACTTGAGCAGGGTCGCCGGTGGCACAGGGTTCACGGGGGAGTGGGTCCAGCCTGGCGGCGGGATCCTGACGATGGGCCATGCGGGTCCCGGCCTCGTCCGCAGGATAGTTTCATTGGCGTGTCGGCGGAAGGGCAATAATGTGCTGGGCGCATCATTCAGCCATTGCGGGCTCGCTACACTGCTCCAGGGATTGTTTGGCACTACGCGCCCTGGCGATTGCCAAGGGTGCTTGGTCAGACGCTTGTTTGAGTGGCGGGCGCAGCCGCCTCGGCTGTGGCAAACTCTACGTTTTGCGCTGGGCCGATCAGTGGGATTGCCCGGCAGTGTCCAGCATCTTGTGCCTATGGCCAGCCGCCACAGGCGTCAGCATAATCGTCCGCTCCTTGCGGCAACGTGGATAGAGGAATGACCGTGCATAACGTCGTCATCAGCGGTACCGGCCTGTACACCCCGGCCAACAGCATTTCCAATGATGAGCTGGTGGCGTCTTTCAACGCCTACGTCGAGCAGTTCAATGCCGATAACGCCGCGAAGATCGCCAGCGGCGAGGTCGAGGCCCTGACCGAATCGAGCAGCGCCTTCATCGAGCGCGCCTCGGGGATCAAGAGTCGCTTCGTGGTGGACAAGGAGGGCATTCTCGACCCGCAGCGCATGGTGCCGCGGATCCCCGAGCGGTCCAACGAACAGTGGGGCATTCTCTGCGAGATGGCCATCGCGGCAGCGGGCGAAGCCCTGGCCCGCGCCGGCAAGAGCGTAGCGGACATCGACGGGGTGATTGTCGCCTGCTCCAACCTGCAGCGCGCCTACCCGGCGGTGGCCATCGAAGTGCAGGCGGCCCTGGGTATTCAGGGCTTCGGTTACGACATGAACGTGGCATGCTCCTCGGCCACCTTCGGCATCCAGGCGGCGGCCAACAGCGTCCAGCTAGGTCAGGCGCGGGCGATCCTGATGGTCAACCCGGAGATCTGCACCGGCCACCTGAACTTCCGCGACCGTGACAGTCACTTCATCTTTGGCGATGCCTGCACCGCGGTGGTCATCGAGCGCGCCGACCAGGCTACTTCTGCGCACCAGTTCGATATCGTCAGCACCAAGCTGATTACCCAGTTCAGCAATAACATCCGCAACAACTTCGGCTTCCTCAACCGGGCCGCGGAAGAGGGCATTGGCGCACCGGACAAGCTGTTCGTCCAGGAAGGCCGCAAGGTGTTCAAGGAAGTCTGTCCGATGGTGGCCGAGCTGATTGCCGCGCACCTGGCGGAGAATCAGCTGAACGTGGCCGACGTCAAACGCTTCTGGCTGCACCAGGCCAACCTCAACATGAACCTGTTGATCGCGCGCAAGCTGCTCGGCCGCGATGCCGAGCCACAGGAGGCGCCGGTGATTCTCGATACCTACGCCAACACCAGTTCGGCCGGCTCGGTGATCGCCCTGCACAAGCACCAGGACGATCTGCCCAGTGGCGCGCTGGGTGTGCTCAGCTCGTTTGGCGCCGGTTACTCGATCGGCAGCGTCATTCTGCGTAAGACATAATGCAGTATCCGGCCGATAGTGCCCTGCTCAGCCGGCTGCTGGCCGGCGAGCAGAAGGCCTTCCGCGAACTGGTCGCCACCTATCAGGGCGCGATGCGCGCGGTGGCGTTCGCCATCGTCGGCAGTCGCAATGCCGACGAGGTGGTACAGGATGCCTGGCTCGCGGTGGTGCGCAGTCTGGATGGCTTCCAGGGACGATCCAGCCTCAAGACCTGGTTGCTGACTATCACCGCCAACACCGCCAAGACCCGCCTCAAGCAAAACCGCCGGGAGGTGCTGCTGGACGATCTGCCGGGACCCCATGGTTCGGTGGGCGAGGAGCGTTTCAGCGACGATGGCCACTGGCTACTGGAGCCCTACGCCTGGCACCAGGACACCCCGGAGGCACTGCTCGCCGAGCAGGAGCTGCGCGAATGCCTGGAGAAGACCCTGACCAGCCTCTCGGAACTGCAGGGCAGCGTGCTGCTGCTGCGCGAGCGCCAGGGCCTGGAACTTGAGGAAATCTGTAATCTTTTGGAGATATCGCTCTCCAATGTCCGGGTGTTGCTGCATAGGGCACGGTTGAAGGTGTTCGCCACCCTGGAACATTTCGAGGAGACCGGCCAATGCTGAGTTGTAAGGAACTGGTGGCGAACTCCAGCGATTTTCTGGACAGTCAGTTGAATCTAAGGCAGCGCTTGGCGGTGCGCATGCATTTGGCCATGTGCTACCGCTGTCGGCGTTTCATCCGGCAGATGCGCCTGAGCCAGCGGGTATTGCGCGCACTGCCAGAGCAGGCCATCCCCGAACTGGAGGAGCTTTCGGCACGGCTGGCCGAACAGCGCCGCCTGCAGCGCTGAGCGCCGTAGCTGGATCGCTCAGGATGCAGCCATTTCCAGCGTGCCGCCGCCTGGCGCCGCGTGCGCTTGCGCCTATGCTAAACGGACTCGTCTTATCTCGATCCGGGAGGCCAGGATGCCGATGATTGCCAACCACGATGCCTGGTTTGCCAACCTCCAGGCGCTTGCCGATGACCGATTTCCCAAACGCTGCCGCAGCTGTGGTCGCGAGTATGCCAGCGAGGCCGACTACTTCCAGCAGACCCAGGCGATTCGCCCCGATATCACCGGGCTCAAGGCCGTCGACGACGACGAAGGACCGCTGGTCGAAGTCTTCCGCAACTGCGTGTGCGGCTCCACCTTGCTGGTGAACTGCGCTTCGCGACGAGACCATTCGGCGTACGGGGACCGCCAGCGGCTGTTGTTCGACGACCTGCTGGTCTATCTGGTGCGCCATGGCGTCGAGCGGGCGCTGGCGCGACGCGAGCTGCGGCGGGTGGCCGGCGGTGAGCGTAGCGAGATGCTGGAGGCCTGGTACGCCCAGATCGCCGTCCAGAGTAAACAGCCCAAGCGCTGAATCCGTTGCTTCCCCTCCGGGCGCCTGCGCAGCAAGTCTCTGGCGGCGTGCAGCGGTGCGGCCTATAGCGCCTTGCGCCTTGGCAGGGCGACGCTTCACAGGCTATCCGCCGCTTGCTATGCGAGCCCACAAATCAACGCTGAAGGCCAATGAGGTTATGGGCGCTGCCCCGTGCTAGAGCGCTCCGTCGCTTATAGTCAATCGAAGTAAAAAAGTTCCCATGTCACAAAACATTTATATATCAGCAATCGCCGTGAAATAACCCGCCGCCAAGATCCCCACCAGCACGAACGAGCGCGAACGCTCGGGTGTTTTCAACACTTAAAGTCCATTAGGGGAATCTTCGATGATCCGTAAGCACTTCGCCGGTTTCGCAGCCAGCGCCCTGACTCTGGCCGTTTCCGCCCAGGCTTTCGCCGGCACCGTCACCACCGACGGCACCGATATCGTGATCAAGACCAAGGGCGGCCTGGAAGTCGCTACCACCGACAAGTCCTTCGGCTTCAAGCTGGGTGGTCGCCTGCAGGCCGACTTCGACAGCTTCGATGGCCTCTACACCGCCAATGGCAATCGTGGCGACGAGCCCTATTTCCGCCGCGCCTACATCGAGCTCAGCGGCGTCGCCTACCAGGACTTCAAGTACGCCCTCAACGTGGACTTCGCTGCCGACAACGGTAACAGCAAGGTGGACGAGGCTTCCATCGCCTACACCGGCTTCAGCCCACTGACCCTCAAGGTCGGTCGCTTCGATCCGGACTTCGGCCTGGAAAAAGCCACCAGCTCCAAGTGGATCACCACCATCGAGCGCTCTGCGATCTATGACCTGGCCGACTGGGTCAACGACAAATCCGATGGCATGGGCGTTCAAGTATCCGGCATGACTGCCGGTATGGTCTACGGCTCGGCCGGTTACTTCCACCGCGAAGGCACCGAGAACGAGGATGCTGACGGCCAGTCCAACGGCGGCTTCAACCTGCGTGGCGTGATTGCCCCCATGGCCGAGCCGGGTAACGTGCTGCACTTCGGTCTGAACTATGCCCAGCGTGAAGTGGAAGACTTCGACGGCCGTGTGCGTTCGCGTATGAACGTGCGTGGCATGACCGAAAACGGCAAGAACAAGCAGGACCGCATCATCTTCGCTCCCGGCGTGGCTGGTCAGTTCGACGGCGACAGCGCCTGGGGCGCCGAATTCGCCTATGCCATGGGCCCGTTCTCGGTGCAGAGCGAATACCTGGTGCGCGACATCGATGCCAAGTCCGGCTCGGCACGCGGCGATCGTGAAGCCACCGGCTACAATGTGCAGCTGGCCTACACCCTGACCGGCGAAGCGCGCGGTTACAAGCTGGACGGCGCCAAGTTCGATGCCATCAAGCCGACCAACAAGCAGACCGGCGCCTGGGAACTGGTGTACCGCTACGACAACCTGCAAGCCGAGGAAAGCGGCTTCACCGACACCGAAGGCAAATTGCACACCCTGGGTGTGAACTGGTATGCCAACGAGTCGGTCAAGGTCGCCGCCAACTACATCAAGGCCAAGGTCGACAATACCTCCAACGCCAACGGCGACGACGATGGCGACGCCATTAGCCTGCGCGTGCAGTACGTGTTCTAAGCAGGTAGCCGCCTACTATAACGATCACTGCTCCCTTGAAGCCCCGCCCCGAGCGGGGCTTTTTTTCGTCCGCAGAAACGGCCAGACTGCGGCCATGCCTATCGTCAGCCTGTCACGCCTCGCCGAGCTCGATGCCAACCTCTGGGATGCCCTGCATGGGAGCGAGCAACCACTGCTGCGGCACGCTTTTCTTGGCGCCCTGGAAGACAGTGGCAGCGTCGGCTCCGGCAGCGGCTGGCGGCCGGCCCATAGGTTGTGGCTGGATGACCATGGGCGACCGCTGGCGGCGCTGCCGGCCTATCTCAAGCAGCATTCCTATGGCGAGTACGTGTTCGACCACGGCTGGGCCGACGCCTGCCTGCGCGCCGGTATCGCCTATTACCCCAAGTTGCTTGGTGCGGTTCCCTTCTCCCCGGTCGGCGGTCCGCGCCTGCTGGGCGATGCGCAGGCGGCGGCGCAGCTACTCGACGAGCTGACCGGGAGTCTGGAGCAACAGGGGCTGTCGGGGTTGCACATCAATTTCACCGATCCGGCCGCCGATGCGCTGCTGCGTGGGCGTGACGGCTGGCTGGAGCGACTCGGCTGTCAGTTCCACTGGCGCAACCCCGGCTACCGGGACTTTCAGGATTTCCTCGATACCCTGAGTTCGCGCAAGCGCAAGCAGATCCGCAAGGAGCGCGAGCAGGTGGCAGGGCAGGGCATCGACTTCGCCTGGCGTCGGGGCGATGAGCTGAATGAGGCCGAGTGGGACTTCGTTTACCAGTGCTACGCCAACACCTATCGGGTGCGGGGTCAGGCGCCCTACCTGAACCGGGCGTTCTTCAGCCTGCTGGCCGAGCGCATGCCCGAGGCGCTGCGCCTGGTGCTGGCGCGCCAGAACGGTCGGGCGGTGGCCATGGCCTTCAGTCTGGTCGGCGGCGGCAGCCTGTACGGGCGTTACTGGGGCTGCCTGGCCGAGTTCGACCGCCTGCATTTCGAGACCTGCTTCTACCAGGGCATGGACTACGCGATCGCCCATGGCTTGCAACGCTTCGACGCCGGAGCCCAGGGCGAGCACAAATTGATCCGCGGCTTCGAGCCGGTGCTGACCCGTTCCTGGCACTACCTCTGTCATCCGGGGTTGCGCACGGCAGTGGCGGACTTTCTCCAGCAGGAGCGGGCCGGGGTGCGCGATTACGCCGAGCGGGCGCGGGCGCTGTTGCCCTATCGGCAGGGCGCTCAATGAAAAACGCCCGGCGCCTGGAGGGGCGTCGGGCGTGGAGTCTCGGCGAAGCAGCGGTTCAGCGTTTGTACTTGGCCTGAAACTTCTCGATCAGCGCGAGCGGCTTGCTCTCTTCCTTGATCATGCCGTAGACGACCCGCTCGCCGTTCGGCCCGGAGCCGATCTCGGTGTGGCGGAAGATCGGCTCGCGCAGGCTGATGGTGTCGATCATGTCACCGTAGCGCTGGAACACATAGATCACGCCATCCTGGCGGATCTCGCCATAGAACGGAAAGGCCGGCACCAGGCTGACAGTGAGGAACTGGTAGGCGGCAATCTGCTCCAGCGGCTTGCCTTGATCCTCGGCGCGCAGGGCGAGGATGACCGCCTGGCCATACTTGTCCTTCTGCTCCAGGTCTTTCAGGTAGGGCGCCTTGCCGGTTGCGAGAAAATCGCGGAATACCTGGTAGTCGTCGAACACGTAGAGTTCGTTGTCGGTACGGACCTGGTACCAGTCATCGTTGTTCGGAGCGGCGGCGCTCTTCGCGGGGCTGACGGGGTGCTGGCTGCAGGCGCTGATGGAGGCAGCGAGCAGGGCCAGGACGACGGGTTTGAGCATGGAACGTAGTGGCATGGTGAGACTCCTCCTTAGGGTGGCGGAGAATCTGCCTGAGCGCCGTTACGCTTCGATGACGAATTTATGAGTCTTGAGTGACGGCGGTGGAACGATGCGGGCCTCTGGGGCCCGCCGCTCTGTACTGCGGGTTAGAGGCGCTTGGCCTCAATGATCAGCACCGGCTTGAGCGGCACGTTCTGGTAGCCGCCGCGGTTGCCGGTGGGCACCTGGGCGATCTTGTCGACCACTTCCATGCCGCGCACCACCTTGCCGAATACCGCATAGCCGAAGTCGCGGCTGCCGTGGTCGAGGAAGTCGTTGTCCTTGTGATTGATGAAGAACTGGCTGGTGGCCGAGTCGCGCACCTGGGTGCGGGCCATGGCGATGGTGCCACGCACGTTGTGCAGACCGTTGTCGGCCTCGTTCTTGATCGGCGCGCGGGTCTGCTTCTGTTGCAGATCGGCGTCGAAACCGCCGCCCTGGACCATGAAGCCGGGGATCACCCGATGGAACTGGGTGCCGGCGTAGTAGCCGCTGTCCACGTAGCCGAGGAAGTTGTCCACGCTGACCGGCGCTTTCTCCGCGTCCAGTTCGATCTCGATGTCACCGAGGCTGGTGGTCAGCAGCACCTTGGGTTTTTCCGCGGCCAGCAGGCTGCTGGCGAAGACGAGAGTACAGGCGGCGAGGGCAAGTTTTTTCAGCATGCTTGTCGATCCTTGTTGGGGGAAGTGGCAGCAGCCTGCTCGACTTCGTCGAGAAAGGCCAGCAGGGCGCTATTGAAACATTCCGGTTGATCCAGTGGCGTGGCGTGGCGCGAGTCCTCGATCACCAGCAGGCGCGCATTGGGCAGCTCGCGAACATAGGCCTGCTTCTGCGCCACCGGGGTGTAGTCGTGGTCGGCGCCGATCACCAGGGTAGGACAGGTAATGCGCCCCAGGCGTTCCCGCACGCCCCAGCCGATGATGGCGTCGAGGCTGGCCAGGTAGGCGCGCTTGTCGTTCTGCAGCCAGCGCTGCTCGATCTTGCGCCGCAATTCGGCCTGCTCGGGCTTGGGAAACAGCAGCCGGCCCAGGCCCTTGGCGATGGTCTCCAGGCTGAGCAGGCGCGACAGGCTCCAGCGCTTGGCGATCTCCAGGCAGTCGCCGAAGCTCCTGGCCTTGACCTCCGGCCCGCTGTTGACGATGCACAGGCTCTTGAGCAACTGCGGATGGTCGACGCCGATCTGGAAGCCGACCATCCCGCCCATGGAGATGCCGACCAGATGCACCGGGCCGAGGGCCAGGTGCTCGATCAGGGCCGCCACGTCTGCGGCGAAGCCGGCGATGCTGTAGCGCTCGCGGGGCTTGTCGGAGCGGCCGTGGCCGCGCAGGTCGAGGGCGATCACCCGGTAGCGCCTGGCCAGCGCGGCGATCTGGTATTCCCAGTCGCGGGTGCTGGAGCCCAGGCCGTGGACCAGCACGACAGGCGCGCCCTGGCCGAACTGTTCGTAGTGCAGCTGGCAACCATCGTTGTCGAAGAAGGACATGCCGATTCCTTGTGCGCTATGTCGGGCTCCCGCTGAGCGAGGCCAGGCGTCCGGAGAGGGCCTCCATGGCCTCGCTGACCTGGCTCAGCGCCTGGGCGTCGCGGGCATTATCCTCGCTGATGGCGTGAATGCGAACCGCCAATTCGTTGATTTCCTGGGTGACATGGCTTTGCTGCTGGGCGGCGACGGCGATTTGCTGGGCGCGCTGGGAGATGTCCTCGAAGCTGGTCACCGTGCTCGACAGCGCCTCGGCGGCGCCTTCGGCCTCGCCCACCGCATGTTCGGTGCGCGCCTCGCCGGCCTGCATGGCCTGCACCGCCTGGCGCGAGGCCTGTTGCAGGGTGGCGATCATGGTGCCGATCTCGTTGGCCGAGGATTGGGTCTTGCCGGCCAGGGTGCGCACCTCGTCGGCTACCACGGCGAAGCCGCGGCCCTGCTCGCCGGCCCGCGCCGCCTCGATGGCGGCATTGAGGGCGAGCAGATTGGTCTGCTCGGAGATCGCCTTGATCACATCCAGCACCGCGCCGACCTGCTGGCTGTCCTGTTCGAGGCGGGTGATGACCTGGGCGGCGCCGGCGATTTCGCCAGAAAGGGCCTGGATCGACTGGCTGTTGGCCGACACCTTGAGTTGACCCTGCTGGACGATGCCCAGTGACTGCTGGGCGGTCTGGGCGCAGTCGTTGGTGTTGCTCGCCACCTCCTGGGCGCTGCAGGACATCTCGGTGATGGCCGCGGCCAGCTGGGTGTTCTCCTGGCGCTGTTGCTCGGCGCGTCCGGCCAGGGTGTGGCTGAGCTTGGCCAGCTGAGTGGCCTCGGTCTGCAGGCGCTGGGCCTCGCCGGCGATGGTCTGCAGCATGGCGCGCAACTGACCCGCGTAGCGGTTGACCGCCGCGCGCAGGGCGCCTATCTCATCGGCCCGTTCGATGTGCAGGGCGCCGCCGTCATGCCCCTGGCCCTGGCCGAGGGCGTCGATCTGGGCGGTGGTTTCTTCCAGCTGGGCGATCAACTTGTGCCCGGCCAGCCAGGCGAAGAACAACAGCAGGGCCAGCAGTGGCAACAGGAACAGCAGGATCTCCCAGGTCAGGGCGCGGGCCAGGCCGGTGACGCGCTCCTGCGGGGTGACCAGGCCGATCGTCCAGCCGCTGCCGGGCATGCTGAACAGGCTGACGCGGCTGGGCTGTTGTAGCTGGCCGTCGTCGTCCAGATCGAGGTTGCGCACCTCGCCGGCTGGCGCAGGCCTGGCCAGCGCGGCGGCGACCGGCGCAAGCCAGGGCTGGTTCGTGCTCAATTTCTGGAACGACAGCATATCGCCGGCGGACGCGCGCTCGGCGCCGGGGAAATACAGCACGTTGCCGGCCTGGTCGAGGGCGAAGGCATAGCCGCCGGTGACCCCGCCCTGGGCGCCGAGAAACTTGCCCAGGTCATCCAGGCGCAGGTCGAGGGTGGCGACCCCGGCGAAGCGGCCGCCCTGCTGGTAGGGCACACTGCAGGTGACCATCGGCACGCCGGTCACCGGGTCCTGATACGCCTCCGACCACAGGCAGCGACCGGCCGCGCTGCTGCGGGCACCGCTGTACCAGGCGTCATTGTGGTAGCCGGGGCCGTCCGCCGCGTTGTAGTCGTCGGAGTACTCCAGGGCGCCGGCACTGCCGCGTGCCCAGAAGAAGCTGCGCCGCGCCACGCCCTCGCTGAAGGCATTCGGCTCCGGCCAGATGCCGCCGCCGGCGATGGCGGCATCGCCTTGGTTGTCGATCAGGTTGGGCAGGCTGGCCCTGTAGAGCGCCTCGTCCTTGGGCAGCACTTCGGCCAGGTGGGCCAGGCTGGCGGTCACGCCTTCGATCCCGGCCAGTTGCAGGGCCAGTTGGCGGACAATGGCGCTGCCAGTCTGTTCGATCAGCTGTGAGCTGGTGGCCACCACCCGCGGCTGCCCGCGCAGGGCCATCACGGCGAAGACCGCCAGGGCGGTGAGCAGCAGGAGCAGCAGGCTGCCCAGGGTCAGGCGTTGCGACAGGCGAACGGGCATGAGAGGCATAGGGGCTCCGGCATTCCGGGTGGTCGATCACTCGCTATCGTCCCCGCTGTCGCGCACTTGAGTTCACTGGTCGGAAAGTCCGAGCGACCAGCGGGCGCTCTCGCTAGCGTTCGGCCTAGCCGCTGCGCAGCAGTTCGACCAGTATCTGGGTGGCCGGGCCGAGCGGCTTGTCCTTGTTCGAATACAGGAAGAACACCGGATTGCGCCGTGCGCCCTGGTCCAGCGGCAGCGGCTTGAGCAGGCCATCCTTGAGTTCGCGTTCGATCAGGTGGCGTGGCAGCCAGGCGAAGCCCAGGCCACTGCTGACGAAGCTGGCGGCGGTGGCCAGGCTGCCGACCGTCCAGCGTTGCTCGGCACCGAGCCAACCGACGTCGCGCGGTTGTTGGCGGCCGGAGTCGCGGATGACCACCTGCATCTGGGTTTCCAGGTCTTGAAAGCTCAGCTCGCGCTGCAGCCGGTGCAGCGGGTGATCGGGGTGGGCGACGGCGATGAATTCCACCGTGCCCAGTTCCGTGCCGAGAAAGCCGAGAATGTTCAGACTGCTGATGGCCAGGTCGGCCGTGCCTTCCTTGAGTACTTCCTCGACCCCCGAGAGGACTTCCTCGCGCAGGCGTACACGGCAGCCACGGCTTTGGGGCATGAAGGCGGTGAGGGCATGAACCAGGCGGGCATTGGGGTAGGCGGCATCGACCACCAGGCGCACCTCGGCTTCCCAGCCTTGCTCCATGTGATGGGCGAGGTCTTCCAGCTGACTGGCCTGCTTGACCAGTTGCCGCGAGCGCCGCAGCAGCACGTCGCCGGCCTCGGTCAGTACCGCCTTGCGCCCGTCGATGCGCAGCAGCAGCATGCCGAGTTGTTCCTGCATGCGGGCGACCGTGTAGCTGACCGAGGACTGCGAGCGGTGCAGTACCTCGGCGGCCTGGGCGAAACCACCCTGGTCGACCACCGCTTGCAGCGTGCGCCATTGATCCAGGGTTACGCGGGGCGCTTTCATTATCCTCTCCCATTCACGCGAGTCGCCGGGTGCACACGGCGGCGAACACCCCCTAAACTGGCAGCCCCCTGTCGGAGACCACCCCATGAAAAAACTCTGTTGCGCGCTGATCGCCCTGCTGCCGCTAGGCGCTTTCGCCTACCCGATCGAGCTGGAAAAACAGCTCAATGGCGCCGAAGTCTCTGCCTCCACGCAGGAGGTCGATCACAACATCGGGGCGATCCAGCTCTATAACTATGGCCAGAGTGGCGCGCAGTGCACCGCCGTATTTCGTAATGGTCCGGAAGCGCCGCGCACCCGCAAAGCGGCCCTGCAGGCCGGGCAAAGCGCCACCCTGTCGATCAAGTTCGCCCGCAGTATCATCAAGCTGCGCGTGCAGCTGACCTGTGGCCTGCAATAGAGCGAAGCGTCCGCTGTTGCCTGCATTCTGAGCCTAATGGCGGGGAGGCAATAAATCAACTTTGTCGATTGATTGGAGCGGATTATTGCGCTTTTTAATCGAGTTATGTCTCTCTATTCTCTGCCCATCGATGCTCAACAACCCCTCGATGGAGTAGCAAACATGGCTCAAGTACTGGTAATCGAAAGCAGCGCCCGTCAACAGGGTTCGGTCTCGCGCCAACTCACCGAGCAGTTTATCAACCGCTGGCAGGTCGCCCATCCGGACGACCGGATCAGCGTCCGCGACCTGGCCGTCGAGCAGGTGCCGCACCTGGACGCCAACCTGCTCGGTGGCTGGATGACCCCGGCCGAGCAGCAGAGCGAGGCCGAGCAGGCTGCGCTGGCGCTGTCCAACCGGCTGACCGACGAGTTGCTGGCCGCCGACGTGCTGGTGTTGGCCGCGCCCATGTACAACTTCGCCATTCCCAGCACCCTGAAGGCCTGGCTCGACCATGTGCTGCGCGCCGGCGTCACCTTCAAGTACACCGAGAACGGCCCGCAGGGCCTGCTCGGCGGCAAGCGTGCCTTCGTTCTGACTGCCCGCGGCGGCATCTATGCCGGCGGCAGCATGGATCATCAGGAGCCCTACCTGCGCCAGGCCCTGGGCTTCATCGGCATTCACGACGTCAGCTTCATCCATGCCGAGGGGCTCAACCTGGGCGGCGAGCACAGCGAGCAAGGCCTGGCCGTGGCCAAGGCGCAATTGGCTCAAGTGGCCTAATATTCAAATAGCAGGACCCTTCACTTCGCGCGCCCTCGCTCCTGGGTGCGCAACTGCCCGGTCAGCCGCTCCCCTGGTTGGCCGGGCCTTTTTTTGCCTGCCGCCGGTTAATTGGGGCCTTTGAGGCAAGTGAAAGGCCGCTGGCGCTCGCCAGCGTGAGGGCGCGATTGTTCAAAGTCCCCATGACGCGTTAAGGTCGCCGCCCTGGTGCGAGGTGGCCATGCGTTATCTAGTGTTCGTGACCCTGTTGTGGGCCTTTTCATTCAGTCTGATCGGCGAGTACCTGGCCGGCCAGGTCGACAGTTATTTTGCCGTGCTGACCCGGGTGCTGATCGCCGGGCTGGTGTTCCTGCCGCTGACCCGCTGGCGCGGCGTGTCGCCGGCCTTCGTGCGCGGCATGCTGCTGATCGGTGCGCTGCAGTTTGGCGTCACCTACGTCTGCCTGTACCTGAGTTTTAGCGTGCTCAGCGTGCCCGAGGTGCTGTTGTTCACCGTGCTCACGCCGCTGCACGTGACCCTGATCGAGGACGTGTTCAACCGCCGCTTCAATCCCTGGGCCTTGCTCGCGGCGCTGATTGCGGTGGCCGGGGCCGGGCTGATCCGCTACGAGCCGGTCGGGGCGGACTTCTACCTCGGCTTCTTTCTGCTGCAGATCGCCAACGCGACCTTCGCCGCCGGCCAGGTGTGCTACAAGCACCTGCTGGCTCGGTATCCCTCGAGCATTGCCCAGCATCGGCGCTTCGGCTACTTCTACCTGGGTGCGCTGGCGGTCGCCCTGCCAGCTTTCCTGCTGTTCGGTGACGGGTCGCGACTGCCTGCCACGGCCCTGCAGTGGGGCGTGCTGGTCTGGCTGGGGCTGGCGGCCTCGGGACTGGGGCTGTACTGGTGGAACAAGGGCGCCGGCCTGGTCGATGGCGGCACCCTGGCGGTGATGAACAATGCGCTGGTGCCGGCCGGCCTGCTGGTCAACCTGCTGCTGTGGAATCGCGACGCCGATCTGTGGCGACTGAGCCTGGGCGGTGCGGTGATTGGTGCGTCCTTGTGCCTGACCCGGCTCGGCGCGGCGCCAGCAGCCCAGGCGGTGGCGAGATGATTTTGTCCGGGCGCGGCGTGGCCCTGTCGCTGCTGGCCTCGGCGCTGTTCGCCCTGATCCCCGGCTATGTCCAGCAATTGCAGCCACTGGACGGGATACAGGTGTTCGCCCAGCGGGTGCTCTGGTCGATACCGGTGATTCTGCTGCTGGTCGCGCTGAGCCGCCAGTGGACGGTCCTGTTCGCGGTGTTCGGGCGCCTGCGCCAGGAGCCCTTGTTGTTGGCGGCCCTGCCGCTGTCGGCGCTGCTGATCGGCGTGCAGTGGGGATTGTTCGTCTGGGCGCCGCTGGCCGGGCGCATGCTGGATGTGTCGCTGGGCTACTTTCTTTTGCCGCTGGCGATGGTGCTGGCCGGCCGGGTGTTCTATGGCGAGCGCTTGCGGCCGCTGGTGAAGGTGGCTGTGGCGTGCGCAGTCGTTGGCGTGCTGCATGAGCTGTGGCTGACCCGGGCGTTTTCCTGGGTGACCCTGGTCACGGCCCTGGGCTATCCGCCGTACTTCATGCTGCGACGCTGGATGCGCCTGGATGCCCTATCTGGATTCATTCTGGAGATGCTGATGCTGGCGCCCCTGGCTCTGTGGTTGATCGTCGCCTGGGGGACGCCGGGGGTGTTCGATCAGGCGCCGCAGCTGTGGTGGCTGTTGCCAGGTCTGGGCCTGCTCGGCACCCTGGCCTTCGCCGCGATGATGGCGTCCAGCCGGCTGTTGCCGATGGGGCTGTTCGGCATTCTCAGCTATGTCGAGCCGGTGCTGCTGTTCGCCGTGTCGCTGGTGTTTCTCGGCGAGCAGTTCAACCCGGCGCAATGGATGACCTATCTGCCGATCTGGCTGGCGGTGATCCTGGTCGGCTGGGACAGTGCGCGCCTGCTGCACAAGCAGGCGCGCCGCATCTAGCCGAAGCCGTCGATGAGCACTCAGTCCAGCAGGTTGCGCAGCACCTCGTAGACGATCCCGGTGGCGACGGCCACCAGCACCACGTCGGTGCCGACTCGTTTCCACTCGTAGCCATCGTAGTGCGGCAGTTGGCTGGCCACGCGGCCGTCGAAGTTCTTGGCGATGCCGGGTGGCAGCGGCTTGCCGCGTGCCAGGTTCTTGGCGATGCCCGGCGGCAAGGTGCTGGTCTGGCCGATCTCCTGGCGGTGGTCGCCAAGGACGATGCGCACCCGGCCGATATCGATGGATGGTCCGTTGAGCTGCACCTGCAGCTCGCTGTCGTGACCGCCGGCGTGCTTGTCCGCCTTGTCGTGCTTCGGGGCGGCGAGTGTGCTCTGTGTCGCCAGGGCGAGGGCCAGGCCGGAACACAGCAGCAGGGTGCGGGAAGTTTGGGGCATAGCGTTCTCCAGAGCCTCGAGGGGGGGCGTGCTGATTGGAGCGCGCTTGGCCGGTTTGGTTCAAGGGGGCGGGCGTTCATTCTGGGTACTGGCACAAACAAATTCGGCTGCGGCGCTGGAAACCGTTACGCTATGCAGCTGATTTTTTGTTCACCGTCGAGGTTGTCCCCGTGTTTGCCCAATTCGCCCTGCATGAACGCCTGCTGAAAGCCGTGGCCGAGCTTAACTTTACCGAGCCGACCCCGGTGCAGGTGGCGGCCATTCCGCCGGCACTGCAGGGGCGAGACTTGCGGGTGATCGCCCAGACCGGCAGTGGCAAGACCGCCGCCTTCGTGCTGCCGATGCTCAATCGCCTGCTCGGCGATGGCACCTCCAAGGCGCGCATGAGCCTGCGTGCGGTGATTCTGCTACCGACCCGCGAGCTGGCCCAGCAGACCCTGAAGGAAGTCGAGCGTTTCTCCCAGTTCACCTTTCTCAAGGCCGGGCTGATCACCGGTGGCGAGGACTTCAAGTCGCAGGCGGCCATGCTGCGCCGGGTGGATATCCTGATCGGTACGCCGGGCCGGCTGATCGAGCACGCCAACGCCGGCAACCTGCCGCTCGACGAGGTCGAGGTGCTGGTACTCGACGAGGCCGACCGCATGCTCGACATGGGCTTCGCCGAAGACGTGCAGCGCCTGGCCGAAGCCTGCTCGGGGCCGCACCAGACCCTGCTGTTCTCCGCCACCAGCGGTGGCTCCGGGCTGCGCGAGATGGTCGCCAAGGTGCTCAAGGAGCCGCAGCACCTGCAGCTCAATGCGGTCAGCCAGCTCAACGAAGGCACCCGCCAGCAGATCATCACCGCCGATCACAACTACCACAAGGAGCAGCTGGTCGACTGGCTGCTGGCCAATGAGACCTACGAGAAGGCGATCATCTTCACCAACACCCGGGTCCAGGCCGACCGTCTCTACGGCAAGCTGGTCGCCCGCGAGTTCAAGGTGTTCGTGCTCCACGGCGAGAAGGACCAGAAGGACCGCAAGCTGGCGATCGACCGCCTCAAGCAGGGCGCGGTAAAGATTCTGGTGGCCACCGACGTGGCGGCCCGCGGCCTGGATGTCGACGGCCTGGACCTGGTGATCAACTTCGACATGCCACGCTCGGGTGACGAGTACGTGCACCGCATCGGCCGTACCGGCCGCGCCGGTGGCGAGGGGCTGGCGATCTCGCTGATCTGTCACAACGACTGGAACCTGATGTCGAGCATCGAGCGCTACCTCAAGCAGCGTTTCGAGCGGCGCACCATCAAGGAGCTGAAGGGTAGCTACCAGGGGCCGAAGAACCTCAAGGCGTCCGGCAAAGCCGCCGGCACCAAGAAGAAAAAGACCGACGTCAAGACCGGCAAGAAGGCTGGCGCGAAGAAACCGGCGGCCAAGTCGCCGAGCAAGCGCAATACCGCCAACAAACCGAAGAGCGAGGCACCGGCCTTGGTCAGCCAGGATGGCCTGGCGCCGCTGAAGCGGCGCAAGCCGGCGGCGGAGTAGCTCGGAGTCCGCCCGCCCGCAGGCGGGCGGATAGCCTAGCCGGGGGTTACTTGGGCACGATCAGGATCTTGCCGCCGCGCTCGCCGCTGGCGGCCGCGGCCACTGCTTCCTTGATCTGACTGACATCGTAGGTAGCCGCGACCCGGGTGTGCAGCTTGCCGCTGGCAATCAGCTGGGTCAGCTCGCCGAATACCTTCATCTGCTCGGCCGGGGTCGCGTTCTGAAACCACTTGGCCAGCCAGAAACCGCGCAAGGTGACGTCGCGGAATACGAAGGAGGCGGGTGATACCTGGCAGGGCTGACGGCTCATCATGCCGTAGTTGACCAGCACACCCCCTTCGCAGAGGCTGGCGGCCAGGTGGTCGGTGGCTTCGCCGCCGACCGCGTCTATCCCCAGGCGCACCTTGGCACCGCCGGTAGCGGCGTGCACGCGCTTGGCCAGGTCGGGGCCGTCGACCAGCACCACATCGCCACCTTCCGCCTCGACGCCGGCCACGGCCGATTCACGCCTCACCACGTTGATGGTCTTGAAGCCACGCAGCTTGGCCAGCTGAATCAGGTAGCTGCCGACCCCCGAGTTGGCTGCGTTCTGGATCACCCAGTCACCCGGCTGGAGGTCGACGAACTGGCTGAGCATCAGCGAGGCGGTCGGCGGGTTGACGGTCATCATCGCCAGCTGCTGCGGGTCGCCTTCCGGCAGCGGGATGAGCTTGTTGGCCGGCGCGTTGAGGTGGCTGACCCAGGTGCCGCAACCGACCGGCAGCAACACCAGCTGGCCGACCTTCAGGTTGCTGACCTCGGCGCCCAGCTGCTCGACGCGGCCGACGCCTTCGTTGCCGCCGATCGCCGGCAAGGGCGGCAGCATGCCGTATTCGCCGGTCAGTGTGAGCACGTCGGAGGGGTTGATCGGCGCGGCCAGTACCTTGACGCGCACCTGGTCGGCAGCGGGCGCCGGCAGCTGCAGGTCGACGGCGGCGATTACATCTTGCGGCACCGGGCCGCGATGCTGATATTCGGCTTTGAGCATGAGCTTCTCCAGGTCGATGGTGGGGTGGCGCTCAGTCTAGACCCGTGTCGCCAAGAGGCGACGAATTACCCGCTATTACCCTGGGTGATGCCCGTGGTCGACATGCACGTCCCCGCCGGGCACTTCGGGAGGCTAATCTGCAGGTGTCGCTGCTTGGCGGGCGCCAAGTTTGGCGATCGGGGCACGGCGGCCAGCAGGCCCAGGCACGACCACGGGGCCGGCCGGTGAAGGTAGTCGCAGCGATCGCTGGCGGCCGGCAAGGAGGTGTCGATGTGGCATAGCAGAGCGCGGTGGGTCTTGGGCGTGGCAGTGCTGATATTGCTGGCGCCGGCGGCCGGCCAGGCGCGCGAATACCCGAGCGAGTTGGGCACTGTGCAGGTCACGACCCTGTTGACGGGCCTGGAGCATCCCTGGAGCCTGGCGTTCTTGCCGGATCGACAGTCCCTGTTGCTTACCGAGCGGCCGGGGCGCTTGCGTCTGGCGACGCTTGAGGGCGAGTTGTCCGAGCCTATTGTCGGCGTACCCAAGGTATTCGCCCGCGGCCAGGGTGGACTGCTGGATGTCGCGCTTTCCCCGGACTTCGCCCGCGATCGTTGGGTCTACCTGGCCTACGCCGAGCGCCGCGACGGGCCGAATGCCGGGACCGCAGTCGGACGTGGCAGGCTGTCGGCCGACAACCGTCGCCTCGACGACTTCGAGGTGATCTTCCGCCAGCAGCCGAAGCTGTCCACCGGCGTGCATTTCGGCTCGCGACTGGTGTTCGACCGCAGCGGCCATCTGTTTATCACCCTCGGCGAGAATAACCAGCGTCCCACCGCCCAGGCGCTGGACAAGCTGCAGGGCAAGGTCGTGCGTCTGCGGCGCGATGGTCGCGTGCCGAGCGACAACCCCTTTGTCGGCCAACCCGGCGCCCGCCCGGAAGTCTGGTCCTATGGCCATCGCAACCCGCAGGGCGCGGCGCTCAATCCGTGGACCGGGCAGCTGTGGATTCATGAGCACGGCCCGCGTGGTGGCGATGAGATCAATATCCCGCGGGCCGGCAGGAATTACGGCTGGCCAATCGCCACCCATGGAATCGACTATACGTTTCTGCCGATTCCCGAGGCCCGCGGCAAGGTGGTTCCCGGTACCGAGCCGCCGCACTATGTGTGGGCGAAGTCACCGGCCATCAGTGGTATGGCGTTCTATGACGCCGAGCGCTTTGCACCCTGGCAGCACAGCCTGTTTATCGGCGCTTTGGCCGGGCGTGCCTTGATCCGCCTGAGCCTGTCTGGCGATGAGGTGGTGCACGAGGAGCGCCTGCTGGAATCGCTGGCTGCGCGCATACGCGACGTGCGCCAGGGCCCCGATGGCTACCTCTACCTGCTGACCGACTCAGACAACGGCCGGCTGTTGCGCCTGGGCCTGCAGCCGAAGTGACGGGCTGCCACGACATGAGGTGATCGCGGTGAAGAGGTCGGGGGGGTGCCCTTGATTCGGGCGAATCGGGCGGGAGTGGTTGACCCAGCGCTTTGTCGAAGGCAAAGCGCTGCAGGGCAAGGGCGGCAGTGGCTTACTTCTTGCCGATGGTGATCTGCTTGGAGGTACCGTATACCTGGCCGCTGACACCCTTGGCGATCTGCTGAATTTCACCGCCGGCGCTCAGGAATGCGGCGATCTGCGCATCGATCGAGGCGCTGGTTTCGACAGCGGGAGCGGGTTTCGGTTTGCTGTTGGAGGCTTTTACGCGCATGACGACCATTAACCTATATATAAATTAATTTGACCGCCGATTGTACGTCAATTGCTTGACAATTGCTTGATAAATAATGCTCGACCGCGCTCGTTGGGGGCGCGAAAAAACCTTGCAGGCACCAGCTCGATTCTCGCACAGCTTTAATAAGCCCTTGTTTTATCAGGTGCTCATGCAGGCTTTGGTGGGCGTCCTAGCCTGCGCCGGCGCGCCGATTCCCGTTGGTCGGATCGGCTCTGTGGCATGGTGCTTGGCCCTCTACAGCGAGAAAGTCAGTCGCCTTCTCGGGTAGAATGACGGCCTGGTAACGAGGGTAGGGCAGCATGGCGCTTATTGGACGCATGAATTGTTTGCAAGTCGTGAAACACACCGACTTTGGTTTGTATCTGGATGGTGGCGCCGACGGTGAAATATTGTTGCCCAAGCGTTATATCCCCAAGGATTCGCCGAGTGAGGTGGAAGACTGGCTGAATGTATTTATTTATCTGGATAGCGACGACAAGTTAATTGCCACTACGGAAAAACCGAAAGTTCAGGTGGGTGAATTTGCCAGCCTGAAAGTAGTGGATATCAATCGCGTCGGTTTGTTTCTCAATTGGGGGCTGCCCAAGGACCTGTTGTTGCCCCACTCGGAGGAAAAGCGTCCGCTGCAGGTGGGCGACTACTGCGTGGTCTACGTTTTTGTCGACAAGCGCAGCAAGCGGATTACCGCCACGGCGCGCCTGGATCGTTACCTGGACAAGCTGCCGCCCACCTACAAGGTCGGCCAGGAAGTCGATCTGCTGGTGGTCGAGGCGACCGATATGGGCTTCAAGGCGATCATCAATGGCCAGCACTGGGGCCTGATCCACAAGAACGAGCTGTTCAAGTTTCTGCGCAGTGGCATGCAGGAGAAAGGTTATATCCGGGAGGTGCGCGCCGACGGCAAGATTAGCCTGAGTTTGCAGCCTGTCGGGCAGGATGCCGCCACTGGCCTCGGCGAACAGATCATCGCCAAGCTGCGCGAGCACCACGGCACCCTGCCGCTCAGTGACAAGAGTTCGCCGGAGGCCATCAGTGCGCTGCTGAGTGTTAGCAAGGGCAACTTCAAGAAAGCCATTGGCGGCCTGTACAAGCAGGGGCGGATAGTGATCCATGCCGACCGCATCGAGTTGGCGGACGACTGAGCGGTGCTGCGCCCGGGAATTGCAAAACCAGCTTGAGCGACCGCCCACTCCCATGAATAATGCGCAGGCTGCGTGCCGTTGTAGCTCAGTTGGTAGAGCACGTCATTCGTAAGTAGAGGGTCACCCTCCGAGAACCCCAGCAAATCGGGGCTCTTTGGTTAGTTTGATTCGGTTAAGAAGGTTATAGTAAGGTTTCGCCGGTGTAGCTCAGTTGGTAGAGCGGCGCATTCGTAATGCGAAGGTCGTAGGTTCGACTCCTATCTCCGGCACCAGATAGCAAAAGGCCACCTCAGAGAGGTGGCCTTTTTTTTGGCTATGTCCCAATGATGTGTTGCAAGAACTAATCTGAAAGGCAGGCATCCGCTCGGGAGGTCTGCCGCTCATGGATACTCAAGCCTTTCACCACTGGCTGGCTCAACTAGGCCAGCTCAGCCCCCA
>NZ_JBFTEG010000021.1:0-59418 GCF_041027545.1 Pseudomonas zhanjiangensis
GCGGCGACGCCGCTCCTGGCCGAGCACTTCGAAGGTTTTGTTTTTGCTGGTAGTCATAAACACAGTCGTTTGCCTATCCCTTATGGTAAGGGGGAAACGGTGTCCTGTGTTTCAAGGGGCTCGTTCATTGGATGATGAAGCTGATCTTGGTTTCGAGCTGAGCTATCTGTTCATGGTCCAGGTCTGGATGTGGCTCGCTAATAGCTACTACTAGCTACTACGCCTTTCTCATGCATGCTGTGGGAGTTGTCGTCGTCCAGCGGGCGCAGCGAGGCCGGCAATACCATGCGGAACTAGAAGATTCCGAGGCAGTTCTGGGTCAGGTGGGTAGGAGGTGAGCTTCATCCTGGGCACCTGCTGATGCCCCACTTGGATGTGACTAGTCGATGTCACACCTGCCGAAAATGGCTGGCTCAGACAGCGCAAAGCCCCGGAGTACGGGGCTCTGTGCTTGCCGGGGACGTTTGAACGAACAAGACATGCTTTTGATTTGTAACGTTTTTTTGTAGTGCTAGTCAGCTTGGGATACACCGGAGGATACACGGTCTTCGGTGCTGCCCTTTCTGAGCAAAGATTTGGCGGGAACAATAACCGGCGCCAAGGCCACGCAAATTTGCTCCATGCGATCCATTAGCGTGAAAAGCTCGCCCCGAATAACCTTCCTTGCGTCCTGTTCGTAGCCATAGCGGACGTTGGTGAAATAGTCCGAATACGCCCCAAGCGTCTGCTCTAGCGAAAGGGTTGGGGCAATCTCCGCATTTACCTCATCTATCACCGTACGCACATTCTCAGGAAGCGCCCGAAAGAGCTTTGCGAGGTCATGCTTGGCCTTCCTTCCAGCAGCGTTCAGCTTGATCGAGGGGGTGTCCTCTTCAACCAAGAATGCCTTGAGATAGATTTCAATGGCCAAAGCAGCGTTCATAGCGGCTGGCCAAAACAGGTCTGAGTTTCCGTCCAGGGACTGCTTTTCCAGTAGCAAAGCAGCGGTTCGGTAAATCCTGGCTTCCCTTACAACTCTGTTGTCTGGCAAGAAAATAGTGCCCATAAGCCTCTCCATAGCAGTCCGTGGTTAACAGCTCCGGTCAACCCTAGCAGGTGTTAGCTAGCCGACGACTGGGTGCAGAATTTTTAATTTCGCGGGTGCGTGAAAACGATTGGGGACACGGTGTTTTGTCCTTGAGGCTGCAGAGATTTGACTCCCCCCCTCCCTGGGGCGGCTAAGCCCCCATGGCGCGGGGGTTCTAGGACACCTCAAGTTGTCGAGCTGTTCTTGCTGGTCCGACTTATTTGCCTTTTGCTTAGGCAGTTCTGGATAGAAAACCTTAGATAGAAAGTAAGGAATGCCGGTGCTATTTGTTGAAAAGGCCAGAAAAAATGGCCGCATTTTCAGTTCTGCGGCGCATTTTCAGTTGCCCCGGTTCAGCTTCCTCGGTGGCAGTTGAACCGGCGTCACTCACTCACTCACTCCTCGGTAATCAATGCGCAACGGCTGTGCCGGCCCAGGGACTGCGCCGCCTCCACGGCAAGAGCCGGCCCGCGCGTATCTAGCCTATGTCAGAGTCACGGCGCGCGGTTGGGCTATGGAGTGCTGCCAGGCCGCGCTCGTCCAGCCAGGCATGCCAGCGCTCCAGGGCTTCCCGCTTCCGCGCCTCGGCGGTGGTGTGGATGTAGGTCACGTCCAACGCCTTGAGCGCATGATTCAGCAGCAGCTCGCCAATCAGGTAATCGACGCCCAGGTCTGCCCAGGCCGTGCGCGCTAACTTGCGTAGATCGTGGCTGGTCCAGTCGCCCAACGACAGGGCGGCGAAGTGCTCACAGGCTTGGCGCTCGGCCAACGGACGACCTGTCACCCCGGGGAACAGGTAGGCGCCGTCGTAGCCTGACGCAGCCTGCGTGGCGCGGTAACGGTTGAGGAAGGCGGCGACCTGATCGGTAAGCGGCAGGGTGTGGGCTGATTTCGTCTTGGTGTCCGTGGCCGGTATTACCCACACCCGGTCGGCAAGGTTGAAGCTCTTCCACTTGGCCACGCGGGTTTCTCCGATCCGAGTACCATGGGCCAGCATCAGCACCGCCAGGGCCACACGGTCAGGCGATTTCGCGTAGGTGTCGGCCCATTCAGTCAGCAGTTCGTTGATATCGCCGGGCTGCAGGCGGGCACCTTTTGGCCTTATCTTCGTCTTGATGAAGTCGGAGAATTGCCACGCTGCCAGCGGATTCCCGGCGATATGGCCCAGGTCGTTAGCACGCTTCAAGGCTACTTTGAGCACGGCAAATACAAAGCGCACGTAGGACACGCTATGGCTGCTCTGGAGGGGCCACATTAGGTGCTTGTCGATGTTTGGTCTGGTCACCTCGGCGAGCGAGAGTGATTCCACCCGTGGCAGTAACTGGCAGCGGATAGCGGATTGCGTGGTGATCTTACGGCTCTTGCTCAGGCTGCGATCATTGGCCACTCGCTCGGCGTACCACTGCAGGACCTCGCCCACTGTGCTCCAGCCGCTGGCAGCGACTGGGCGCTGATCCGGTGCGACTGACAGGCGGGCCAGAATCTCTGGCAGTGCTGCGATGGCGGTCTTTATCGGCATATCGGGGTGATTGCCAATCTTGTGCCAGCCGCCCTTGCCATGGGCGTACTTGATGACATACAGGCTCCCTCTGCTCCGGTTCTTTCGAAAGCGATACACCAGGGGCCGGGTGGCGTCCTTCAGGTCCCGCACCTCCAGGTTGTCTGTATATTTTCTGATTACGGTATCGGACAGCGTGACGGTCACGGTCTTGCTCATCTCAGTGTCTCCGGGGGCGCTTCGCCCTGGCTGGTGTTGTTGAGGGTTTCGAGTTCGTATTGCTTGCACAGCTCGGCTCCGGCCGGGCAGTGCGTGGGGGATTTGGGGTGGTGGGCGCAGCAGATGCGGCACGCCATGACGTGGCTCAGGTAGGTGTCGCGGGCCACCAGCCAAGAAACCGGGGCTGCTGCTGCCGTGCTGGTGTCAGTGGCCGGTGCCGGCGAAGGCTGCGGGCGCGGTGGCGTTGTCCATCCGTGCGAGCGAATCAACTGTGCGGCGTCTCTGATACGGCCGCGCGCGGCGAGGTCGTCGGTGTCCACGTGGCCGCTTTCCAGCAACCAGCCAGGCGAACAACCCAGCACGGCCGCCAGCAGTTCCAGCCACTGCGCGGCCGGCAGGTTTGAAGCGCTGCCGGCCTCTGCATTGGTAGTGACGGGTTGCGACTGGCGAACGAAAGCACTCAGAGCCGCCAAGTCGAGCGGCGCCGTTCTCACCGGCCCATTGCAGCGCGCTACCTGCTGGTGGCCTGGGTCACACCGGGAACACCGGGAACAGCCAGCAACGATGGGGGCTGTTGCTGTTCCCGGTATTGGTTTTGAACGGGAACACCGGGAACAAAAAGCCTTGTCTCTGTTCCCGGTTGTTCCCGGTGTGTTCCCGGTCTGTGACCCAGCAGAGGTGCCCGCCAAGGGCCGCGCTTGCTGGGTTTGGCTGCTTGTTCCCGGTGTGACCCGTGGTTTCCCGGTTGGCGATTTCTGGTCAGCCATGGCTATTCCTCCAGGGCAGCCAGCAAGGCGGCGGGATTGACCACGTAGACCCGCGCGATGCCTTCACCCTTGACCCGCACACGCTTGGTCAGGCGGCCGTCGCGGTCGTTGTCGCGTTCGGCGATGGCGCCGGCATTGTCGAGGCAGGCCAGCACGCGCCGCGTATCGAAGCCCTGGGCGGCGTCGGCCAGCGCCTGCGCGGTGAAGAGGTAGAGGCGGCCGTCGCCGTGGGCGCGATACCAACCGGCGCGGTCATGCACGGCGGCGCTGTCCGTACCGTCGATGTTGGCGAAGCGGGCGGCGTGGCGGTCGATGAAGGTGGACACCGCCCGCATGATCTTGGCGTCTTCGGACTGACCACGGCCCCGGAAATCTGCCCAGGCACCGAACAGCTCCCGCATTGCCGCAATGGCGGTGCCCTGCGGCCACGGCAGTAACTCGCCTTGTATGGCCAGCTCGCCAGCCAGGGCGGCGATGGCAAACCGCGCCGCCGCGCGGGCATCTTGCCCGGTGCCGATGGGGAAGCCTTGGCGCATGTCAGCGAACAAGGCTTCCAGCTCGGCGGCGGCTTCGGCCGTCTGCTCGCGGGCCACCAGTAGCTCGACAAAGGACGGCCCAAGCTGGCCGTAGTGTTGCGCCGTCGCGCGCTTGAGGGTGTCGGCGAACGCCCGGCCGGCACCTTTGCGGCCATCCTCGCTGGCGTTGTCATGGGGCAGCCCCAGGCCGTGCAAGTCGTCATAGGCGCCATAGCGGCGATAGGTGGGCACGTCCAATAGGCGCAGTTCTTGGCCGGCCTTGCTGCGCATACCGGCGCTTTCCATGTGCTTGCTCATGGTCAGCTCGCCGCTGGACAGCACCATGACCCGCCATTTCTGTACCTGGCGCGGCAGCCCCGACACCTTGCCGCGTTGGCGACCGGTGCCATTGCCCAGGGCGTAGATGATCCCGCCCACGTCCTGGGGCTTGGCCTCGCCGATTTCGTCGAGCACTAGCAGGGTGTCATTGCGCAGCGTGGCCACGCCCTCAAGCCCGGTGCTGGTGGCGTTCCATGTGCGCAGAAAATCGCGCGGCTTGCCCCACACGCTGGCGGCCACGGCCAGCGCAATGCTCTTGCCGCTGGAGCTGTCGCCCAGTAGATGGAAGCCGCCGCCGTCGGCGTCGAGCAGGGTCAGCAACGGCCCGGCCAGGGCCGCGCAGACGGCAAGAATCAACACCGGATTGCCCAGGCAGCGGGCGGCCACCTCAGCTTGCCAGCCGGCCAGCTCGCCGGCCGTGTCGTATTCATGTCCGCCGGCCTCGATCGACTGAAACACCACGTCACCGCCGCCAATGACCCGGCGCGGCATGACGAACAGCGCCGGCCCATACCAGCCGGTGCGCGTCGCCGCCATGGCTTGGCGTTCCGGGCTGCTGCTCATCAGGTAGTCCATCAGCGCTTGCCGCTGTTTGTGCGGGATGGTCGCGCCCATGTTGAGCAGCACCGCGCGCAGCTCGGCGCCGTCGCCGGCCAGCATCTCCATCGGTGCGGCCCATTGCTTCCAGGCGCCTGCCCCTTTGGGCAGCAGGTGCAGCAGTCGGCCGAAGTTCTCCCCGCGCTCGTCGCAGGTGATGGCCAGCACCTCCAGCGGCGAGCAAACCAGCGTGTCGGTTTCCGCATCGTCGCGGATGCCGTGGAAGTAAAGGCCGGGGGCCAGGATGTGGCCTTGCCGCGTCTGTACCCAACTGGCATAGGTGGCCCAGCTCGGCCGGGCCGGCGTAACCGTGGGGTGCTTGATCATCGCCTTGCGCTTCTTGGGCGCGGGCTTGCTGGCGGGCTTGCTCGGCCGCTTGCCGCTGGGCGTCGCTTCCCCCTGGCCGGCCGCCCCAAATGCTTCGCCTGGCTCCGGTTGGCTTGGCCTATCGGTCATGGGCAGCGTCCCAGCAGTGCAGGTCGTTGAAGTCGGACAGCTCCAGTGGCGCCCCCGCCGGCCACTCGGGGAAGACCACCATTGCCCCGACCTCTAGGGCAGCAGCATCGGCGGCCGTGCGGCCGGGGTTACCGTCGCTCAGGCGGTCGTCATCGCCGGCGATTACCAGCTCAATCAGGCTGCCGTACTTGGCGCGCAGGGCGCGGGCCACCGGGCGCAGGTTGCCGGCATTCATGGCGCAGGCCACCGCGTCGGCGCCTTCGTAGTGGTCGAACAGCGTGGCGCCGGTCGCCCAGCCCTCGCAGACGAACAAGCGCCGCCCCGGCTCGACTTGGCCTAGCAGGTGGAAGGCGCCCAGCACCTGGCCGCCAAACAGAAAGCGCTTACCACCGTCGGCGCCGATGCGTTGCAGGTTCACCAGCTCGCCGGCTGTATTGCGCAGCGGCACAAGCAGCTCGCCGCGATGCTCGCGCAGGGCGTGGGTGTGCAGGCGCTTTGCCGTTAGGTAGCCGTGCGCCGGGTTGGTGGCGGCGCTGGCCTGCCAGAGTCTGCGGGCGAAGTCGGCGGCGGCCTGTTGCTTGTGGCGTTTCTGCTCGGCTTCGCAGGCGGTGCGCTGTTCCGCTTCCAGCCTTGCCGCCGCCAGCCGCCGACGTTGGCCATCGTTGTGACTGTCGCTAGTACCCTGCCGCCCCTCCAGCGCATCGAGGCGCAGCCCCAACCGGCGGGCCAGGTCGCACGCGGCGTCTGCCTGATTCACGCCCCAAAGGTAGGCTGCCAACGACACCAAGTCCCCACCACCGTCACCACAGGCGAAGTCATGCCAACGCCCATCTAGCAGCGAAACCGAAAAGCTCCCGGCCAGTCGGTCGGCGCGCGTGGGGTTGCGAGCAACCCACTCGCTGCCCTTGCGGGTGCCTTCCGGCAGCAGTTCCGGCACCAATGCGGCGGCGTGCTGCAACGCGACGGCGGCCACCGCGCGAATGTCTTCGACGATCCGTGTTTTCTTCAGGCAAGCCGATCCCGGCAACGCCTCGCGGCGCTGTTGAAAATAGCTCATGGATTAGTCCTGGCCTAAGGGTGACAGGTGGGGAGTTGCCGGGCTGCGATGCGCGGCGGCGCGGATGCTGGCCAAGGTGCCGTAAGCGTTACGGGTGACGGTCGCCAGTTCTGCCGACAGCCCCGCCAGTGCGGCCAGCATCGAGCAAATGTCGACGGCCAAACCATCATCGACTTGGCCGGCACCTGTTGCGCCATCCAACAGTTCGCCAATGGCGGCAATGCCGGCGCTCAACCGCTCGCCCTGGCACTCGGCAATACAGGCTAACCGCTCCAGGCGGTCGGCATGCTCGGACAGGTTGTCGGCGGCGGATGCTGTCGGGGTGGCGAGCAGTTCCCGCCAGTAGTTCGGGGCACTCATTCTTTCGCGCCCTCGGAGCTGTCGACCTGGGACTTGTCCCGCGCGGCAATCTTGGCTTGCAGCCAAGTGTCCACCTCGGCCACAACGTAATAAGCGGCAGCCTGGCGGGCGTCGCCATCTTTGATGGGTTTGGGAAAGGTTGGGTCTTTCACCTTGAGCTTGGCGAGGCCTGAGCGGGTCACGTCCAGCCATTGGCAGAGGGCGGGCTGACGGATCAGCCCTTTATTTGATGGGGTGGTGCTCGGGTGCATTCGCTTGCCTCCATACGGTTGAGGCTTACCAAGTTATGCACCTGTCGTTTGTGGGGCATTGCAATTGCAAAAATACCTGACGCGCTCAGCTTAAGTTCTGGGATACAAATTCATCTAGCTCGGCGTGCTTCTGTCGAGCATCCGCCGCAATTGCTTTACGTGCTTTGTTCGCGTCGGAGAAAAGGTTGTTTACCGTGGTGTCGCTTATGGCGAGTGGGAACAATTCGAGTATTTTTCCCGTGATTTCGGCCTGAGTATATTTCCTGCCGATGAGTTGCTTGCTCTGCGCCTCGATAATCTGAACCAGCGCAGAAATCGTGACAAGCTCGGATCGCTTGCTTTGACTAACGGGGAGTTCTGCTTTCTTGGAGTGTCTTCTGGTGGAGCTGAGATAGTCAGGATCATCGCTAAAGGGGCTCATCGAACGCCACTCGCCAACGGCTTCAATGTCAAACGCTGCAAACGCATCGCAGTAGGCGTGAGGGGTAACGGTGTAATCTTTTTTTCCGGCCAGATATTGCTGCACGTTTTTCGTTGCTTGCCTTACCTCTTGCGGGGCATAGACCCGGACGAAATGTTGGTCGTCGATAGGGTCTAGCTGTCCATCCGCTCTGGCAGCAAAAACTCTATAGGTAATCGTCTGAAAGGTGGGGAATTTACCCTTTCCAAGTGAAGCCCACTCCGAGACCCTAAATGTACCGTCCTCTAGCAAGGGGAAAGGTAGGGTGCGTATTTCCGCATCGAAGCCATTCAGTCTGGATACGTCGGTCTCGGCTAGCGGGACAAGAAAGAATCTCTTACCGGGATACTTCACTGTGTCAATTGGGCGGAAAACCATATAAGCGGGCAATACCCCTGCGTTTGAAAGCTCATCCATAAGGCTGTCGGTGATCTCCAGGCCAGTCGCATTTGCGAGTCGCTTGATCGCTTCTTTTTCGCTGATGTGCTTGATTTGCAATGCCTAGCTCCTTTGAGTCCGGCAGACACATACCGTGCAGACGGCTGTCATGCCCGTTTCATTGTCACCACGTTACCGCCGGCCAGCTTGTCGAGGTGGTCGGCATACCACTGCATCATTTCTCGGCGCTGGGGCAGGTAAACCGCTTTGTTGTACACGCCGGCTACCCCTTCCTTGACGTGGGATAGCTGGGCCTCGATATGGTTTTCATCGAAGCCGTGTTCGTTGAGGATGGTGGATGCGATGTGCCGGAAGCCGTGGCCGGTTTGCCGGCCCTCATAGCCGAGTCTGCGCAGCGCCATCAGGAACACGGTATTGCTCCGGGGCTTGGTTGTGTCGCTGCGGCCAGGGAAGAGCAGGGGATAGGTGTTGGTCAGTATGTGCAGATCGCGCAGCAGCTCGACGGCCTGCTGAGGGAGCGGCACCAGATGCTCGCGGCGTCGTTTCATGCGCTCGGCCGGGATGGCCCACAGGGCTTTATCAAGATCGAACTCCGACCAACTGGCCTCGCGCAGCTCCGAAGGCCGACAGGCCAGCATGGAAAGCAGTTGCAGGCCGATGCGAATGTCGGCGGCGCTGGGGTATGACCTGATCGCGCGCAAAAGTGCCGGCAGTTCATCCTGGGATACATGGGCAAAGTTCTCCACCGGCCGGGTTTGTAGGAACTTGTGCAGCCCCTCCAGCGGGTTGTGCGTCGCTCGGCCGGTCACGCGGGCCAGGTCGTAGATTTCCTTGCACATGCCCCGCACGCGGCTGGTTTGTTCGACGATGCCTTTCTGTTCCATGCCGCGCAGAAACTCCATCCACTCGATGGGCAGAATCTCGGCGAATGGGCGTTTGCCGAACACCGGGAAAACGTGCAACTCCAGCGCGCCGATAGTCCGCACGGCCGTTCCTTCCGTCCAGCCTTTGCGCTTGTTGGCGTACCACTCGCGGGCGAGTTTTTCGAAGGTGTTGGATGCGGCCTCGGCCTCTGCTGCTTTCCGGGCGCGTTTCATCGCCAATGGGTTGCGGCCCTGGGATACATCGCCGCGCATTTCCGCCGCCTTTTGGCGAGCCAGTGAGCCGCCCACTTCGGGGTAACCGCCGAGGCCGATCCATGACCACTTGCCATCGGGTTTCTTGTAGCGCAGTTGCCACGACTTGCGGCCATCCGGTTTGACGCGCAGATACAGGCTGTTGCCGTCGTGCTCGCGGTATTCCTTGTCCTCTGGCTCCAGGGTGGCGACCACTGTGTCTGCCAGCGGGCGACGCTTGATTTCACTGCGCTTCATCCGTGTACCCCGTAGTTTCAATTTATGTGGCGGGTACAACGGAGGATACACGGCGGCGCGTGCTGTGTGTATCTGTTGGGGAACGTGTAGAAACAAGAAAGCCCGCACGGGGCGGGCTTTTCAGGGGTGTTTCCGGTCATGTGGGAACATGTGGAAACTTGCATTTGGTGGAGCCGGGGGGATTTGAACCCCCGTCCGCCAGTTCTCCACTGTCGGTTCTACATGCTTAGCCGTGTCTACTGAGTTAACCCTTGGCCGCCCGACGGGCAGGGTGCTTTGGGCGAGTTGTGTAATTTTTAGCCACTTCGTCCACAACGTACTACGCGGCGATTCTGTTCTATATGACAATCATTTCGGGTTTACAGACATCCCCTCATGATTGCTGGAGCCGAAGCTACCAGAGGTACGACTAGGCTGCTTACGCAGCTAGTTGAGCACCGTAATTGTCATCATTGGCAATTATAGAGTTTTGCAACAGTTTATTTACGAGTTCTGTTACCAACTCGGCATGCCCCTCGAGTTTTGCTACCGGCGTCGAATCCTAATCGGCCCCAAAACTTTCGTTGTCGCTACTACGACAGCTAGTTTACGGCAAAGGTTCCCCAGCGTCGACCCGGCGTTAGCGGCAGCGCACCGATGGCCAAGAGCGGCTATGATTTCCTGCTTAGGCAGGCTGGACAGACGCCTCCGACGGCAGTGCTGACGGATCGCGTACAAGGGATTCCTTGGTCCCCCGCCAAATGGAAGCTACGCCGTGAGGATGAGTGCCAGCTATGTCGGGTGAGTCGCGTTACCCCGTGCGCCAGTGGATCTGGCGGGCTTTCGTGCAGAGTGCGCTGATTCCGTTGATCCTGGTCGAATCGGTATTGATTAGCGTCTATCTGCTGAGTAATGCGGCAATCCGTGATGCACAGGTTGGCCATCTGCAGCAGAGCGCCTTGGCGGACCTGTCTGCGGCTGTGTCTCGGGAGGGGCAGGTGATCGACAGCCGCTTGCGCGCGGTTGAGGCACAGGTACGGATCTTTCGCGATGCGGCCGATCACGCCCTGCGGAACACTCGCTTTGAGCCCGATGAGCTGGAGCGCAGGCGACATGTAGCCACGTCCAGCGGGGTGTTCTACAGCCAGAGTGATGATGGGCGCGCCGCTTCCTTCTATGCCAACAGCACGCCGGTGGCGCAGCAGGACCGCAGCAAGGCGTTGCGCCTGTCGCAGCTCGACCCCCTGATGCGTTCGATACACGATGCCAATCCGCTGGTTGCGGCGCTGTATTTTAACAGTTGGGACAGCTACAACCGCATCTACCCCTTCTTCATGACCCCCGAGCAGTATCCCCATGACATGGTGATACCCGACTACAACTTCTATTACCTGGCCGACAGCCAGCACAATCCCGGGCGTGGTGTGGTGTGGACCGACGTCTATCTGGACCCTGCCGGCCAGGGCTGGATGATGTCGGCGGTGGCGCCGGTCTATCGTGACGACTTTCTCGAGGGCGTGGTGGGGCTGGACATTACCGTCGGCCAGATGCTCGGTGAGATCGGCGAGCTGGATGTGCCCTGGCAGGGGTATGCCATGCTGGTGAGTCGGGATAACTACATCATGGCCTTGCCGGAGGCCGGCGAGCAGGACTTCGGACTGCATGAGCTGACGCAGTACTCCTACGCCGAGGCGGTGCGCCGCGAAGTGCTCAAGCCGGAGGATTTCAGTCTCGAACAGCGTGCCGAGATGCAGCCGCTGCTGCGGGCCATGGCTGTCGGCCAGCATCGGGTGGAGGAGGTGCAGCTCGGTGGGCGCACGCAGCTGGTGGCCTGGAGCGAGATTCCGCAAACGGGCTGGCGCCTGCTGCTGGTGGTCGATGAGGGCAATATCTTCAGCGAGACCCATCGGCTGGCCGCGCATTATCAGCGGATAGGCTATCTGCTGATCGCCGGCCTGGTGCTGTTCTATCTGCTGTTCTTCGCCTGGATGTGGGCGCGCTCACGGCGCCTGAGCGACCAGTTGGCCCAGCCGTTGGCCGGTATTGTCGGCATGATGCGCCGGCTCGGCCAGGGCGATTTCCAGCCCAGCGCGCCATCCAGCCAGATCCAGGAGGTGGCCAACATGGCCCAGGCGGTCCAGCAGACCGGCGAACAACTGCAGGCCAGCGAAACCGAGCGGCATGAGGCTCAGCGGATTCTGCAGCTGGTGCTGGAGAGCACCACCGAGAGTCTCTGGGAGGTGGATGCGCCGAACATGACCATCAAGCTCAGCGGACACTTCATCAAGCGCTTCGGCCTGTCGTCCGAGCGCATGAGCCTGAGCGAGTTCAATCAGCGCGTGCACCCCGATGACCTAGAGCGCCTGCGCCATCTGCGGCAGTCGTTTGCGGTCAGTGGCGAGGATCGTTTCGAGAGCGAGTATCGCTATGCCGACGCCCAGGGCGACTATGTCTGGTTGCTCAGCCGCGGCAAGGTATTGGAGCGTGACGACGAGGGCCATCTGTTGCGCATCGCCGGCACCCATGTAGATGTCACCCGGCTCAAGCAGGTCCAGGACGAACTGCGCCGAGCCAGCCTGGAGGCCAAATCCGCCAGCCAGGCCAAGAGCCGTTTCCTCTCCAGCATGAGTCATGAGCTGCGCACGCCGTTGAATGCTATTTGCGGCTTCGGCCAGCTGATCGAGATGGAGGTGCTGGACAAGCCGGATGCCGAGCAGGAGCTGGACTATGCCCGAGAGATCGTCAGCGCCAGTCGCCATCTGACCGCACTGGTCGACGATATTCTTGACCTTTCGAGTATCGAGAATCGTCGCCAGCAGGTGCAGCTGCAGCCAGTGGCGATCTCGCCGCTATTGCAGGGTTGCGCCGAGCTGGTGCAGCCGGAGGTACAGCAGCGCGGGCTGCAGCTCGAGGTGCTGACCGAGGCCGAGGCCGCCCTGTATGTGCAGGCCGATGCTCGGCGGTTGCGCCAGGTGCTGCTCAACCTGTTGTCCAATGCGATCAAGTACAACAGCCCGCTGGGGTTGATCAGGCTCGGTTATGAGGTGCGCCCGGATTGCGTGCGCCTTTGGGTCGAGGACAACGGGCCAGGGCTCAGCGACGATCAGCAGGCCCTGCTGTTTCAGCCGTTCCAGCGACTCGGACGGGAAAGTTCGAATATCCCGGGGACCGGGATCGGTCTGGTGCTGTGCCGTGAACTGGCCAGTCTGATGGGGGGCGAGATCGGCTATCGCAGCGTGCTGGGCAGTGGCAGTCGGTTCTGGATCGACTTGCCCAGTGCCGCGGCTCCGCAAGTCGAGGCTGTGACAGCACCCTAGGACGCAGCCTCGGCCTGGCCGACAGCGGTAATTTGGGTGGAAGATCGGCCGGCGTGCCTGCGGCTGATGCAGCAAGCCTTGCGTCAGTTGGCCCAGAGCCGTGGCGCAACGTCCGTGCAATGCGCCCTGGTCGAACTGGCCGAAAGCATGGCGAACCCGTTGCGGCAGTATCTGGATCTGCCCGACGGCAGCTGGACTGCAGGTATTGGCTGCCATGCGCTAGACCCGGCCCAGGTCCGGCGCCTGCCGCTGAGCCTGCTGGCCCAGCGGCAGTGTGGATGAGCGGGGCTACTGGCTGGCTTCGAGCAATTGCAGGGCCTCGCCGAGCACCTTTATCGATTCACTGTGATTGCCGGCTTTGTGCAGGGCCTCGCCTTCGGCACGGAGTTTCTTGACCTGGGCCAGGACAGTGACATCGCTGGGTGGCTTGCTTGCCAGCAGGGCGTCGATTTTTGCCATGTCCGCCGGGCAGTGCATGGCCCATAGCGAGGTGCTGAGCAGAGCGGAGGCGAGCAATACGGGAAGACGGGGCATGGATTGGCTCCTGCAAGGACGATCGAGTAATGAGTATAGAAAGCGCCGTCGTGGTGACTGCTCCATCGGTCGTCCGATGAGCCTTGAGCTTGCGCGGCAGTGCCATGGGTGACTGGGCGAGCAAAAGGCCCCGCAATGCGGGGCAGTGTGACCGTCGTCAGGCCCTGGCCCGGCTCGTGCGATCGACCAGGTAGACCAGCCCGTGATAGTCGATGCCGGCATGCTGGCTGAGGCCGATCTCGCAGGTGCGGCTGGTGGAGATGCCTTCCTCGCAGAACTGCACTGCGTCCTTCAGGCTGCGCAGCGAATGGGCGTTGAGCTCCGGCGTGGTGAAGCCCTTGTCGCCGGCGAAACCGCAGCAGTGGATGCCTTCCGGCACCACCACCTCGCGGGCACAACGGCGGACGATGTCGATCAGGCCCTGGGCCTCGCCCAGGTGCTGGGTGCTGCAGGTGACATGCACCGCCACCGGCTGTTCCTGGGGCTGGAACTCCAGCTTGTCGAGCAGCTTCTCGCGGATGAAGCGCACCGGGTCGAACAGCTGCAGCCGCGCGTCCAGACCGTCCTGCAACAGGCGCAGGGTGCAGGGGCTGGTGTCGCAGTAGATCGGGTCGAGCCCGCCGCGACTGGCCTCGAGCAGGGCGTCGATCAGCTCCTGGCGTTTGCCGTCAGCCTGCGCCGCATAGCCCTTGGAGGCGAACGGCTGGCCGCAGCAGAGGTTGTCCAGCTGCTCCGGGAACACCACCTGGAAACCGCCTTTCTCCAGCAGGGCGCGGGTCTTGTCGAGCAGCGGCGTTTGTTCCCGGTCGGCGAATGCCGGACCCATGGCGCGCGAGACGCAGGCGGCCAGGTATACCACCCGCGGGCGGGCGTCGCCGCTCGGCGGCGCGACGCGGATCGCTTGCACGGCCTGCGGCATGGCCGCGGTCCATTGCGGCAGGCGATTGCCGGAGAGCCTGCGCAGGGCCGCCGAGGTTTTCGCCAGCCGCGGTGCGCCGAGCAGCTGGCGGACGCCGTTGGCGGCCCATAGGGTCAGGCGGGTGCCGCGCAGGGCGGTGGCGAAGTGGCCGGCCAGCCAGTCAGCCGCACCTTGGTGCGTTGCGCTGCGGCCGCGCAGCTTGCGCACCAGGTCGCCGGTGTTGATCCCCACCGGACAGCGCTGGGCGCACAGGCCGGTGGCCGCGCAGGTGTCGATGCCCTGGTACTGGTAGTCGCGCTCCAGTTGCCGGGTGTCCTCGCCGCGCCGCTGCCTGGCCTGGATGTCGCGCCAGATGACGATGCGCTGGCGCGGGCTGAGGGTCAGTCCCTTGGACGGGCAGACCGGCTCGCAGAAGCCGCACTCGATGCACTTGTCGACGATCTCGTCGGCGGCCGGCAGCGGCTTCAGGTGTTTGAGGTGGATCTGCGGGTCCTCGCTGAGGACCGCGTCCGGGTTGAGGATGCCCTGCGGATCGAGCAGGCGCTTGAGCTGCCACATCAGCTGGTAGGCGTCCGCGCCCCATTCCAGCTCGACGAAGGGCGCCATGTTGCGTCCGGTGCCGTGTTCGGCCTTGAGCGAGCCGCCGAACTCCACCGCCACCAGCTGCGCCACGTCCTGCATGAAGGCTTCGTAACGCGCCACCTGCTCGGGGCTGTCGAAGCCCTGGGTGAAGACGAAGTGCAGGTTGCCTTCCAGGGCATGGCCGAAAATGATCGCCTCGTCGTAGTGGTGCTTGTCGAACAGCGCGAGCAGCCGATTGACGCCTTCGGCCAGTACCTCCACCGGGAAGGTGACGTCCTCGATGATCACCGTGGTGCCGGTCTGGCGCACCGCGCCGACGGCCGGGAAGGTGTCCTTGCGGATCTTCCACAGCAGGTTGTAGACCGCAGGGTCTTCGCTGAAGTCGACCTGCTTTTCCACCGGGAAGGCGGCGATGGCCGCCATGATCTGCGCCAGCTGCTCGTGCAGCAGGCCCTGGCTGGCGGCCCGCGACTCGATCAGCAGGGCGCAGGCCGTGCCGGACAGCGCCTTGACCCAGTCGGGCATGCCGGCCTTGTTCTGCACCGAGCGCAGGCTGCGCCGGTCGAGCAGTTCCACCGCCGAGACCGGCTGGCGCTTGAGCACGGTGACCGCGCGGCAGCAGTTCTCCACGTCGGGGAAGACGACCAGGGCGCTGGCCTTGTGTGGGTGGTCGGGCACGGTGTCGTAGGTCACCGCGCTGATGAAGCCGAGTGTTCCTTCCGACCCGACCATCAGGTGGCTGAGAATATCCAGTGGCTGGTCGAAGTCGATCAGGGCGTTGAGCGACAGGCCGGTGGTGTTCTTCAGCCGGTACTTGTGGCGGATCCTGGCCGCCAGCTCGGTATTGGCGCGGGTCTGTCGACCCAGGTCGGCCAGGCGCGTGAGCAGCTCGCCGTGGCTGGCCTGGAAGGCGGCGACGCTGGCGCTGTCCTCGGTGTCCAGCACGGCGCCGTCGGCCAGCACCAGGCGCAGGCCGGCCAGGGTCTGGTAGCTGTTCTGCGCGGTGCCGCAGCACATGCCGCTGGCGTTGTTGGCGACGATACCGCCGATCTTGCAGGCGTTGATCGACGCCGGGTCCGGGCCGATCTTGCGCTGGAACGGGGCCAGCACGGCGTTGGCCTGGGCGCCGATGACGCCGGGCTGCAGGCGGATCTGACTACCCTGGTGGCGAATCTCGCGGCCGTTCCAGTTGTCGCCCAGGACGATCAGCACCGAGTCGGAGATGGCCTGGCCGGACAGGCTGGTGCCGGCGGCGCGGAAGGTCACCGGCACCCGCTCGGCGCCGGCCAGCTTGAGCAACTGGATCACCTCGTCTTCGCTTTCGACCCGCACCACCAGCTTGGGGATCAGCCGGTAGAAGCTGGCGTCGGTGCCGAAGGCCAGGGTCGACAGCGGATCGTCGAAGCGCCGGTCACGCGGGATCAGGGCGTTGACGGCAGACAGGAAGGACGCCGGCAGGCTCATGCGTCCTCCAGGATCAGCACGATCAGGTCCTTGGGCCCGTGGGCGCCGTAGGCCAGCACCTGCTCGATGTCGGCGGTCTTCGACGGACCGGACACCAGCAGGGCATTGGTCGGCATGCCGGCGCTCCACTGCAGCTTTTGCTGCGCCTCGTAGAGGTTGTCATGGACCTCGCTGGCCTTGAGCAGGGCGATGTGCAGCGGCGGCACCAGGCTCATCAGGCGCGGCTCCTCGGGCGTTGGCCAGAGGATCAGGCTGCCGGTGGCGGCGATGCCGCCGAGGGTGCCGGTCAGGCTGGCGGGTATCTCGTCGAACAGCTCGCGCTTCCACTGCTCGATGGGGCGATCGTAGGCCTTGAGCGTCAGCGGGCTGCCGGCCTGCCGGCAGTGGGCGCTGAACTGTTGGCCGTGGGTGGTAGTGGGGGCGATCAGCAGGCGGTCGATGCCGCGCTCGCCGAGCAGGCGTTCGAGCAGCGCCGGCCAGTCGGCCTGGCGGGTCAGGTGGGTTTCGCTGTGCACCGCTTCCATCAGCTGGCGCAGGCGGGCGATGCGTTGTTCGGCCGGGTAGCGCCAGGGCTGGGTGACCAGGGCCTCGTCGAAATTGTCGGCGATCGGCGTGGTGCCTTCCAGGCTCTTCTTCAGCTTGGCGAGGATATTGGCTTTGGCAGACATCATTTGCCCTCCAGGTGCTGGCGCGCCAGTTCGTGCAGCGAACGCTTGGCCGGGATCGGCGCCACATGGTGCTCGGTCCAGGGGCCGAGCTTGCTCGGCGTCAGGCCGCCCAGGCGGGTGGCCAGGAAGCTGAACAGGCGGTACAGCAGTGGCCTGGTGTAGAGGGTGCGCCAGGCCTTCCAGGCCAGGCGTTCGCGCGGCGAGTACTTGCTGCCCTGGCCACGCATGACCCGCTGTGGATCGTTCGGCGCCTTGACGTTCTCCTCGCGCAGGCGGCGCAGCAGCGCCGGGATCGGGATCTTCACCGGGCAGACTTCGCCACAGGCGCCGCACAGCGAGGAGGCGCTGGGGTGGTCCGGGACTTTCGCCAGGCCGACCATATGCGGAGTGATGATCTTGCCGATCGGCCCGGGATAGACCTCGCCGTAGGCGTGGCCGCCGATGCGGGTGTACACCGGGCAGTGGTTCATGCAGGCGCCGCAGCGGATGCAGTTGAGGGTCTGGCGCAGTTCGCTGTCGGCGAAGGCCTGGCTGCGGCCGTTGTCCAGCAGTACCAGGTGGACTTCTTCGGGACCGTCCAGTTCGTCGGCCTTGCGCGGCCCGGAGATCATATTGACGTAGGTGGTGATCGGCTGGCCCAGCGCCGAGCGGGTCAGCAGCGAGAGCAGCGGCACGGTGTCGCGCAGGTTCTCCACCACCTTCTCGATGCCGGTGACGGCGATGTGCAGCGGCGGCACCGTGGTGCTCATGCGGCCGTTGCCTTCGTTTTCCACCAGCAGCAGGGTGCCGGTCT
This sequence comes from Pseudomonas zhanjiangensis, assembly GCF_041027545.1. Taxonomy (NCBI): domain Bacteria; kingdom Pseudomonadati; phylum Pseudomonadota; class Gammaproteobacteria; order Pseudomonadales; family Pseudomonadaceae; genus Pseudomonas; species Pseudomonas zhanjiangensis. The sequence goes on from NZ_JBFTEG010000021.1 coordinate 17,614, forward strand.
CGGCCACCGCGAAGTTGACCCCGGAGACGCCGATATCGGCCTCGAAGAACTTCTCGCGCAGGGTGCGCCGGCCGATCTGAATGAGTTGGTCGACGTCCTTGGTGTATTCCACGCCGAGTTTGTCGTGGAACAAGGACGCGACCTGGCTGGCATTCTTGTGGATCGCCGGCATGATGATATGAGAGGGCTTCTCGTTGTCGAGCTGGACGATGTATTCGCCCATGTCCGACTCCAGGCATTCGATGCCCCGTTCGGCGAGGAAATGGTTCATCTCCATCTCTTCGCTGACCATGGATTTGCCCTTGATCACCTGGCGCGCCTTATGGGCGCGGGCGATCTCGAGGACGATGCCATTGGCTTCGTCCACCGTTTCCGCCCAGTGTACGGTCACACCGTTGCGGGTCAGGTTCTGTTCCAGGCGCTCGAGCAGTTCGGGCAGCTTGGACAAGGCGCGGGCGCGGATCTGGTTGCCCAGGGCGCGCAGGCGCTCGCGTTCGTCGGCGTCGCTGAAGGCGCTGGCGCGCTTGGCCATCAGCGAGTCCATGGCGCTGCGGAAGTTCTGCCGCAACTGGCCGTCGCCGAGGGCGGCGTGGGCGCGCTGCTTGAAGTCCGGCAGTTGCACGGTGGGGATCAGGGTGTGGCTGTTCATTGGCCGCTCCTCGCGCTGCCCTGGGTGCGCTGCCAGAGGAAACTGGCGAGGTGCTGGCCGCTCAGTGCGCTGCGCTGTTTGGCCAGGGCGCCGTTGATGTTCATCAGGCAGCCGCAGTCGGCGCTGACCACCTGAGCGGCGCCGGAGTCCTGGAGGGCGCGGGTCTTGTCGGCGACCATCGCCCCGGAAATATCCGGCATGCGGATCGAGAAGGTGCCGCCGAAGCCGCAGCATTCGCTCTCGTGATCGTGTTCGACCCGCTCGACACCGCTGAGCTGGGCCAGCAGCGCGCGACCGTGCAGGTGAGTGTTCATCTCGCGACGTGCCGAGCAGGAGGTGTGCAGCGCCACCTTGGTCGGTGCGCCCTGGTCCTGCAGCTGCACCTTGCACACGTGCAAGAGGAACTCGGCCAGTTCAAAGGTGCGCTCTGCCAGGCGTTTCACTTGTTCGCGGGTTTCCTCCTCGTCCTTAAATAGTTCGGCATAGTGCTCGCGCAGCATGCCGGCGCAGGAGCCCGATGGCACCACCACCGGCCAGTCCTCGGCGAACAGTTCAAGCTGCCGGCGCGCCACCCGACGTGCCTCCTCGGTATAGCCCGAGGTGTAGGCCGGCTGGCCGCAGCAGCCCTGGTCCTGGGGAAAGTGCACGCGGATGCCCTCGCGCTCGAGCAGGCGGATCGCGTCCATGCCCGCCTCCGGGAAGAACAGGTCGACCACGCAGGTGCCGAACAGGTAGACCTCGGCGGGCTTGTGCGAGGGGTACTGGCGGGGTGTGGGCAGGGGGGGCGCCACGCGGGTGGCGTTGGGCGCAGCGTTATGGAACAACTCGTTCATCGGCTCTGGCTCCGGGTGGTCCCGGTTATCCGCGGAGTCTGGCGCATCAGGCTTTCACCAGGCTTGCGGTGGGAGTTTCAATAATGATGAGGCGCCCGGTCTGGCCGGGCGTCTCGTACTGCATGGCTTAGGGGGCGACGACCAGCGAGTCGCTGATGCCCAGCACGTAGATCGCGATCAGGGCGATCAGGCCGGTGAAGAACACGTAATAGAGCGTAGGCCAAACGGTCTTGCGCAGGGTGGTGCCCTCGCGGCCGAGCAGGCCCACCGTGGCCGAGGCCGCTACCACGTTGTGGATCGCCACCATGTTGCCGGCCGCCGCGCCGATCGCCTGGACCGCCACGATCAGTGCCCCGGATATCCCCAGGCTGTGCGCCACGCCGTACTGGAACTGGCTGAGCATCATGTTGCTGACGGTGTTGGAGCCGGCGATGAAGGCGCCGAGGGCGCCGATGCTCGGTGCCAGCAGCGGATAGACGCCACCGACGCTGTCGGCCACGTAGCGGGCCATGGCGATCGGCATGCTCGGCAGGTCGGCCGCGTTGACGCCCGAGTTGATCAGGATGCGCACCATGGGCACGGTGAACAGCAGGACGAAGCCGGCGCCGAGCAGCACCTTGCTCGACTCACCGATGGCCGCGCCCAGTTCACGCAGCCTCATGCCATGCAGGAAGAAGGTCGCCAGGACCACGGCGACCAGGATCCCGCCCGGCAGGTACAGCGGCATGAAGTCGGCCTTGATCCCGGCTTCGCCGAGGATGTCGGGGAACACCAGCAGGACCGACTTCAGCGCGCCGCTGACTTCCGGGAACACCCGGCTGATCACCAGCAGGGCACCGACCAGCACATAGGGCAGCCAGGCGCGCAGGCTGCTCATCGGCTTGGCGGTGAGCTGGTCGAGCTTCATCTCGACACTACCGAGCCACTCGCTCGGCCAGTCCTGGGCCGGAGCGAAGTCCCAGGTGTTCTTCGGCACCAGGAAGCCCATGCGTGCGGCGCTGGTGACAATGGCCAGGCCGATCAGGCCGCCGGCCAGCGACGGAAACTCGGGGCCGAGGAACACGCCGGTGGCGGCATAGGGCAGGGTGAAGGCCAGGCCGGCGAAGAGTGCGAATGGCAGCACTTCGAAGCCGGCTTTCCAGCTTTTCTCCTTGCCGAAGAAACGGGTCAGCATCATCACCATGATCAGCGGCATGGCGGTGCCGACCAAGGCATGGATGATCGCCACGTTGCTGGTGATCAGCTGCAGGAACACCGCCCAGCTGGAGCCCTGTGCATCGAGCAGGCCGCCCAGGGTGGCGGTGTCCAGGCCGCTGTTGACGCCGATGATGATCGGCGTGCCGACCGCGCCGAAGGACACCGGGGTGCTCTGTACCAGCATGCCGAGCATCACCGCGGCCAGGGCCGGGAAGCCGATGGCGACCAGCAGCGGCGCGGCGATCGCGGCCGGCGTGCCGAAGCCGGAGGCGCCTTCGATGAAGCAGCCGAACAGCCAGGCGATGATGATCGCCTGAATCCGCCGGTCCGGGCTGATGGTGGCGAAGCCCGCGCGGATCGCGGTGATGCCGCCCGAGTGCTTGAGCGTATTGAGCAGCAGGATGGCGCCGAAGATGATCCACAGCACGCCGGCGGTGATCACCAGGCCCTGCAGGCTGGAGGCGAGGACGCGGTTGAAGCTCATGTCCCAGACCAGCAGGCCGATGCCGGCGGTGAGCAGGTAGACCAGAGGCATGGCGCGCCGGGCAGGCCAGCGCAGGCCGATCAGCAGGATGGCGGCGAGCAGAATCGGTGAAAAAGCGGTGAGGGCGAGAAGACCCGATGACATGGCGAGGTCTCCGCTCAGTGGCGCGCAGGGCGCGGTGGGTTCAAGGGGGTCAGCGGTAGTGCGCAGGTTGTAGGCATGGGAGACCTCGTAGGCTTCTTGGAATTGTTTTCTTTACTGGGTAAATTGGTAAGACCAATTTACAATGCAGCCTGGTCAGGGTAAAAGTGCGTCCGGGGCATGTCAATTAGCAGGCTTACGACTTTGGTCGCGCTTGCCTGGCTTGTAAGGGGTTTCGGCGCGCTATAGGCTGACCGGGCAAGTGCCTGAACGGGCGCGTAAAGCTGGTAAAACCAATGGGGAGCGGGATATGGAGGTAGGCCAGGTACGCCAGCGCCGTTTGTCGGACGATATCGTCGCGCAGCTGGAAACCATGATTCTGGAGGGCACGCTCAAGGCGGGTGAACGCCTGCCGGCCGAGCGGGTTCTGGCCGAGCGCTTCGGGGTGTCACGGCCATCGCTGCGCGAGGCGATCCAGAAGCTGGTGGCCAAAGGCTTGTTGGTCAGTCGCCAGGGCGGCGGTAACTACGTCGCCGAGTCACTGGGCTCCACCTTCAGCGACCCGCTGTTGCACTTGCTGGAGAGCAACCCCGAGGCGCAGCGCGACCTGCTGGAGTTTCGCCACACCCTGGAAGGCTCCTGCGCCTATTACGCCGCGCAGCGGGCCACCGAGTTGGATCGCCAGCGCCTGAGCGACGCCTTTGCCGCGCTGCAGGACTGCTACAGCCGCAGCGGCAAGGTCACCCGCGCCGAGGAGGGGGCCGCCGATGCGCGCTTTCACCTGGCCATTGCCGAGGCAAGTCACAATGCGGTGCTGCTGCACACCATTCGTGGTCTGTTCGACCTGCTCAAGCGTAACGTGGTGACCAATATCGGCGGCATGTATGCCCAGCGCAGCGAGACCCGCGACATGCTGATCAGCCAGCACCAGGCGTTGTACGAGGCGATCATCGAGGGGCGGGCCGAGGACGCGCGGTCACTGTCCAACCGGCATATCGACTATGTCCAGGAAGTGCTCGCCGAGGTGCAGCAGGCGGCGCAGCGCGAGGCGCGCGCGCAGCGGCGCAGCGACGTGGGTTCGCGTTCCTGAACTGAGGGGGGCTGCGGAGGCTGGCGTGGAGAGCGGGGCGCTGGCTGAGCGGGCGCGCCATGGGGCACCCGCCTATCTGCTGGCGGCGCTAGTCGTCCTTGCCCTTGCTGCGCATGGCGCGCTGCACTTCGCGGTTGGCGTCACGCTCCTTCTCGGTATGGCGCTTGTCGAAATCCTTCTTGCCCTTGGCCAGGGCGATCTCGCACTTGATCAGGTGCTGCTTCCAGTACACCGACAGGGCCACGCAGGTGTAGCCCTTCTGCTGCACGGCGCCGAACAGCTTGTCCAGTTCGCGCCGGTTGAGCAGCAGTTTGCGCGTGCGGATGGGGTCGGCGATGACGTGGGTGCTGGCGGTCTTCAGCGGCGTGATGTGAAAGCCCATCAGCCAGGCCTCGTCGTCCTTCAGCAATACATAGCTGTCGACCAGTTGGGCCTTGCCGGCGCGCAGGCTCTTCACTTCCCAGCCGGCCAGGACCAGGCCCGCCTCGAACTTCTGTTCGACGAAGTAGTCGTGCATCGCCTTCTTGTTGAGGGCGATGGTGCCTTGAGGATGTTTCTTTTGTTTAGCCATAGGGCGCGCATTATAGGGAGTCGTTCGCGCCGATGCTATGCGCCTCAGACCGCATTTGCTGCCATTGCCTCGATGCCGGCGCCAGGTCCCGCTGCCGCTGCGCTTGAGCGCTGCTGGCGAATCCTCGACAATGCGCGCTCTTTTCAGGCACGACGGGCTAGCCGCACATGGCGAAAGACAAGGTTTCGATACACGGCGCCTGGGCCAGTCGCTGGGTTTTCATCCTCGCGGCGACCGGCTCGGCGGTCGGCTTGGGCAACATCTGGAAGTTTCCCTATATGACCGGGGTCTATGGCGGCGGTGCTTTCGTCGCCATGTACCTGCTGTGTATCGCGCTGGTGGGATTGCCGATCATGCTGGCCGAGACGCTGATCGGGCGGCGCGGCCGGCAAAGCCCGGTGAACGCCATGAAAGCCCTGGCCGTCGAGGCCGGCGCCTCGCGGCACTGGTCGCTGGCCGCGTTGATAGGCATGGTCGCGGCGCTGCTGATCCTGTCTTTCTATAGTGTGGTGGCGGGGTGGTCGCTCGACTACATCGTCGGCATGGGGCGTGGTGCCTTTGGGGGCATCACGGCCGAGGGGGCGGGCGCCGCTTTCGGTGGCCTGACCGACGATCCCTGGCGTCTGACCCTGTGGCACACCCTGTTCATGGTGCTGACCGCGGTGGTCATCGGCCGCGGCGTGGTGGCCGGCCTGGAACGCAGCCTGCGGATCATGATGCCGTTGCTGTTCGGCCTGCTGGTGGTGTTGCTGGGTTACAGCCTGACCACCGGCTACTTCATGCAGGGCTTCGATTTCCTCTTCCATTTCGACCCGGACAAGGTGCGCGGCGGCATTCTCGCCGCCATGGGTCACGCCTTCTTTACCCTCAGCGTGGGTGTCGGTTCGATCATGGTCTACGGCGCCTACATGCCGAAGAACGCCTCCATCGGTGGCACCGTGCTGGCCGTGGGGCTGCTCGATACCCTGGTGGCATTGACCGCCGGCCTGGCACTGTTTCCCATCGTGTTTGCCGCGGGGCTCGAACCCGGTGGCGGGCCCGGCCTGATGTTCGTCACCCTGCCGATCGCCTTTGGCAATGTCGCCTTCGGCCAGGCGATGGGCTTGGTGTTCTTCGTGCTGGTCGCGGTAGCGGCCTGGAGTTCGTCGATCTCCATGCTGGAGCCGGCGGTCGCCTATTTCGTCGAGCGCACCGGGCGCAGTCGCGCGCAGGTGACCAGTGTCCTGGCCCTGCTCTGCTGGCTGGTCGGCATGGGCACGGTGCTATCGTTCAACGTTGGCGCCGAAGCCAAGTTCTTCGTGTTCGGCGATGACGGCTTCCACCTGTTCCAGTGGGGTGCCGAAGGCGGGCGTAACTTCTTCGATAGCGTCGACTACCTGACCAGCCGCATCCTGCTGCCCCTGGGTGGCCTGGCCTTCGTTCTGTTCGCCGGCTGGGTGCTCGGGCGCGAGGCGGTACGGGATGAGCTGTCCATGCGCTATCCGCGCTTGTTTACGCTGGTCTTCTGGCTGATTCGGATAGTGGCGCCGCTGGGCGTGTTGATTGTGTTTGTTGCCGAGTTGACGAAATAAATGAACGCGGGAAAACCACTGAGCGAAGTAGCTGGCCTATGAGTACCCATATCCATCGTTCGGCGCTGTTGCCGTATCCGGCGGCCGTGTTGTTCGAGCTGGTCAATGACGTGGCGCGCTATCCGGAGTTCCTCCCATGGTGCTCGGCCAGCGAGGTGCTGGAGGCCAGTGAGACGCAGATGCGTGCAGGCCTGACCGTGTCCAAGGGGGGCTTGAGTCAGCGGTTCGTCACCCGTAATGTCCTGGTGGCGGGCGAGTCGATAGAGCTGAATCTGGAGGAGGGGCCGTTCGCCAAGCTGCACGGGCGCTGGGAGTTCAAGGCGCTGGGGGAAAAGGCCTGCAAGATCAGTCTGGATCTGACCTTCGATTACGCCGGGCCGCTGGTGCGGGCTACCCTGGGGCCGCTGTTCAATCAGGCGGCGAACACCCTAGTGGATGCATTCTGTCAGAGGGCGAAGCAACTCTATGGATAACAAGGCAATTGTGGTCGAGGTGGTGTATGCCCTGGCCGACAAGCAGAAGCTATTGCGCTTGAGCGTGCCCCAGGGCACCACGGTGCGCCAGGCCGCGTTGATGTCGGGGATGGCGGCGCACTTTCCCGGTCTGGACCTGGCGGGCTGTCCGTTGGGGATCTTCGGCAAGGCGGTGAGCAAGCCGGATGAGCGGGTGCTCGAGGACGGCGAGCGGGTGGAGATCTACCGGCCGCTGATTGCCGACCCCAAAGAGGTGCGCAAGCAGCGCGCCGCCAAGGCCAAGGCCAGGGCTGTCGAAGAGGGCAGCTGAGCGCGACCGTTTTCCCATAAAGAAGCCCGGACATGTCCGGGCTTCTTATTGAGCGTGTGCCGCTGTTCTGGGCTACTGCGGTGAGGTTTCCAGTGGTTCGGGGGTCGGGACCGGAACTGCCTTGACGCTGTCCACCTCGCGCTGGATCTGCTCCAACAGCGAGCCGGGTGTGGCGGGGGCTTCAACGCTCGGCGCCTGCGGGCTGACCTGGGTGGCACCACCCTCGCCGAGAATTTCCTGATCGCGGCTGACGCCCGGCATGAAGTCGCCTGAGAGGCCGGCCAGCTGGTCGTTGGCGTCGAACACCAGGCTGACCCGCTCCTGCAGGCGCTCGCCGCCGCCCGGCTGGATGCTGTACAGGTAGTCCCAGCGGTTGGCGTGGAAGGTGTCGGTGAGCAGCGGGTTGCCCATGATAAACCGCACTTGGCGCCGGGTCATTCCGGGGCGCAACTGGTCTATCATGTCCTGCGTGACGACATTGCCCTGTTGAATGTCGATTTTATAAACCCCGGGGAATGAACAACCGGCGAGTGCGATGAGCCCCGTGAAGGTGAGGCTGGTCAGCAGGAGCTTGGTTTTTTGCATCGGAGGGTGACTTCCACTATCTTGGCTGGGCAACGTAAACCCGGATCATACCCGCAATAAGGGAAGCTGCGAAACCGCTTCCACGAGAAAGCAGACCATGGTTGAAAATAGCGAATTACGCAAGGCTGGCCTGAAAGTGACCCTGCCACGGGTCAAGATTTTGCAAATGCTCGACTCCGCCGAGCAGCGTCACATGAGCGCTGAAGATGTCTACAAGGCCTTGATGGAGGCGGGTGAAGATGTCGGCCTGGCCACGGTGTATCGCGTGCTGACTCAGTTCGAGGCTGCCGGGCTGGTGGTGCGGCACAATTTCGATGGTGGTCATGCGGTGTTCGAGCTGGCCGATAGTGGCCACCACGATCATATGGTGTGTGTCGACTCGGGCGAGGTGATCGAGTTCTTCGATCCGGAGATCGAGAAGCGTCAGCGCGAGATTGTTGGCGAGCACGGCTTCGAGCTGGTCGATCACAACCTGGTGCTCTACGTGCGCAAGAAGAAGTAGGCGCGCAGGCTCCGCAAAAAAAGGCGACCCCAGGGTCGCCTTTTTGCTGGGTGGCTAACGGTTCAGGCGTTGGCGCTTCCGACCATCTGGCGGGCGTGGGCCAGCGACTCTTCGGTGAGGTCGAGGCCGCCGAGCATGCGCGCGATTTCCTCGATCCGTTGCGTGCCGTCGAGTTTGCTCACCGCGGTGTGCGTCGCATCGCGCCCGCGCACCTTGTGCACATACAGATGCTGGTGGCCCTGGGCGGCGACTTGCGGCAGGTGGGTGACGGTGAGCACTTGGCCGCGTTCACCAAGGCGGCGCAGCAGCTGGCCGACGACTTCGGCGGTGGGGCCGCCAATGCCGACGTCGACTTCGTCGAATACCAGGGTCGGCACCCGCGAGGTCTGCGCGGTGATCACCTGGATGGCCAGGCTGATGCGCGACAGTTCGCCGCCTGAGGCGACCTTGGCCAGGGGCTTGAGTTGCTGCCCCGGGTTGGCGCTGACCAGAAACTCCACCAGTTCCCGGCCGTTGGGCTGTGGCTCGTCGCTGGGCGATGGGCTGAGTGCGATGTGGAAGCGCCCGCCGGGCATGCCCAGGGCCTGCATTTCCTGTTCGACCGAGGCTGCCAGGGTGCTGGCGGCCTGGGCGCGCAGGGCGCTCAGTTCGCCGGCCTTTTCCTGGTAATGGCGCTCGTAGGCGGCCAGTTCCTCGCCGAGTCGCTCGAGGGTCAGGTCGTCGGCATTGAGGCTTTCCAGTTCCTCGAACAGTTGCTGCTGCAGGGCGGCGAGTTCGCCAGGCTGGGTGCGATGCTTGCGTGCCAGGGTATAGATGGTGTCGAGGCGCTCCTCGAGCAGTTGCAGGCGCTGAGGGTCGGCGTCGAAGTGGTCGAGAAAGCGGTTGAGTTCGCCGACCGCCTCTTCCACCTGGATTTGCGCGCTGGCCAGCAGGCTTACCGCTTCGCCCAGGGCGTTGGGCTGGCCCTGGGCGCCGCTGAGGCGATTGAGGCTGCTGGCCAGGGCGGACAGCACGTTGCCTGCGTCGCTCTCGCTGCATTGTTCGATGACCAGGCGGCAGGCGCTGAGCAGGCTTTCGGCGTTGGTCAGGGTCTTGTGCTCCTGCTCCAGTTGCTCCAGCTCGTCTTCGCCGAGGGCCAGGTTTTCCAGTTCTTCGAGCTGGTAGCTGAGCAGTTGGTGGCGCGCGCGCTGTTCGTCGCCCTGGTTGGACAGGCGCTGCAGCTCGTTGCGGGTCTGTTTCCAGCGCTGTGCGGCCAGCTGTACCTGGCGGGCCAGCTCCTGGCTGCCGGCGAATTCGTCGAGCAGGCGACGGTGGGTGTCGACCTTGAGTAGCGACTGGTGCTCGTGCTGGCTGTGAATATCGATCAGCAGCTCGCCCAGGGCCTTGAGGTCGCTCTGTGGGCAGGGGGTGCCGTTGATGTAGCCGCGTGAGCGGCCTTCGGCGGTGATCACCCGGCGCAGGATGCACGGGCCCTCGATGTCGAGGTCGCGCTCGGCCAGCCAGGCGCGGGCTTCGGCGATGGCGGAGAGGTCGAAGCTGGCGAGTATGTCGGCCTTGTCGGCGCCGGGGCGCACCACGCCGCTGTCGGCCCGGTCGCCCAGGGTGAGGCCGAGGGCGTCGAGCATGATCGACTTGCCGGCGCCGGTTTCGCCGCTGATCACGCTCATGCCGCTGTCCAGTTCGAGGTCGAGGTGTTCAACGATGGCGTAGTTGTGTACGGACAGGTGTACCAGCATGGCAAGGCCTCTCAGGTCTTTTGTCTGGTTATTTATACAGTGTTTATTTCTGGGCTGGCAATCCTCGCTCGACCCTTGAACGCTGAAAATTCGGCCCCATATAGGCGGCAGGTACGCGGGTTGAGGCTTGCGTCGAATTTTCAGAGGAGAACCGAATGGCAGACGAACAGAACCACGATACCCAGCTTCCAGACGTAGCCGCCGACGCCGACAAGGCCTCCGGCGTTGAGTTGGACGCGCGCATCCAGGTGCTGGAGGAGGAATTGGCTGCCGCCCAGGATCAGGCCTTGCGCATGGCCGCCGATCTGCAGAATGTCCGCCGTCGGGCCGAGCAGGACGTGGAGAAGGCGCACAAGTTTGCCCTGGAGAAGTTCGCCGGCGACCTGCTGCCGGTGATCGACAGCCTGGAGCGTGGCCTCGAGCTGTCGAGCCCGGAGGATCAGTCGATCAAGGCCGTGCGTGAGGGTATGGAGCTGACCCTGAAGCTGTTCCAGGACACCTTCAAGCGCTATCAGCTCGAAGCCATCGATCCGCATGGCGAGCCGTTCAATCCGGAGCACCATCAGGCCATGGCCATGCAAGAGAGTGCCGAGGCCGAGCCCAACAGCGTGCTCAAGGTGTTCCAGAAGGGCTATCTGCTCAATGGCCGCCTGCTGCGCCCGGCCATGGTCGTGGTCAGCAAGGCGCCGGCTGAGGCGCCGCCGAGTATCGACGAGAAGGCTTGAAATCCGTCGGCGAGCCCCCATTTGTTTAGGCAAGCGTTTTAGTGCTTCGCGGCTGGCCAAGAGCAGCAGCGGAAAAATCCAAGTTTCGGGAGAGAGAATATGGGCAAGATTATCGGTATCGACCTGGGGACCACCAACTCCTGTGTCGCCATTCTGGAAAACGGCAGCGTCAAGGTGCTGGAGAACGCCGAAGGCGCCCGTACCACGCCGTCGATCATCGCTTACAGCGGCGACGGCGAGATCCTGGTCGGCCAGTCGGCCAAGCGCCAGGCGGTCACCAACCCGCACAACACCCTGTACGCGGTGAAGCGTCTGATCGGTCGTCGCTTCGAAGAGAACGTCGTGCAGAAAGACATCCAGATGGTCCCCTACAAGATCGTCAAGGCCGACAACGGTGACGCCTGGGTCGAGGTCAAGGGCCAGAAGATGGCGCCGCCGCAGATCAGTGCCGAAGTGCTGAAGAAGATGAAGAAGACCGCCGAAGACTATCTCGGCGAGACCGTGACCGAGGCGGTGATCACCGTGCCGGCCTACTTCAACGACAGCCAGCGTCAGGCCACCAAGGATGCCGGTCGCATCGCCGGTCTGGACGTCAAGCGCATCATCAACGAGCCGACCGCCGCGGCCCTGGCCTATGGCATGGACAAGGCCAAGGGTGACCACACCGTGATCGTCTATGACCTGGGTGGTGGTACCTTCGACATCTCGGTGATCGAGATCGCCGAAGTCGACGGCGAGCACCAGTTCGAAGTGCTGGCCACCAATGGTGACACCTTCCTCGGTGGTGAAGACTTCGACCTGCGCCTGATCGACTACCTTGTCGAGGAGTTCAAGAAAGAAACCGGCATGAACCTCAAGGGCGACCCGCTGGCCATGCAGCGCCTGAAAGAGGCGGCGGAGAAGGCCAAGATCGAGCTGTCCTCGAGCCAGCAGACCGACGTCAACTTGCCGTACATCACCGCCGACGCCAGCGGCCCGAAGCACCTGAACGTGAAGATTTCCCGTTCCAAGCTGGAGTCGCTGGTCGAAGACCTGGTGCAGCGCACCATCGAGCCCTGCCGTATCGCCCTGAAGGACGCCGGCATCGACGTGGGTTCGATCCATGACGTGATCCTGGTCGGTGGTCAGACCCGCATGCCGCTGGTGCAGAAGACCGTCGCCGAGTTCTTCGGCAAGGAAGCACGCAAGGACGTCAACCCGGACGAAGCCGTGGCCATGGGTGCGGCCATCCAGGGTGCGGTGCTGGCCGGCGACGTCAAGGACGTGCTGCTGCTCGACGTGTCGCCGCTGACCCTGGGTATCGAGACCATGGGTGGGGTGATGACCGCGCTGATCGAGAAGAACACCACCATTCCGACCAAGAAGTCTCAGGTGTTCTCCACTGCCGACGACAACCAGAGCGCGGTGACCATCCACGTGCTGCAGGGCGAGCGCAAGCAGGCTTCGCAGAACAAGTCGCTGGGCAAGTTCGATCTGGCCGAGATTCCGCCGGCTCCGCGCGGTGTGCCGCAGATTGAGGTGACCTTCGATATCGACGCCAACGGCATCCTGCACGTCGGGGCGAAGGACAAGGCGACCGGCAAGCAACAGTCGATCGTGATCAAGGCCAACTCCGGTCTGTCCGAGGAAGAAATCGAGCAGATGGTGCGTGACGCCGAGGCCAATGCCGAGGAAGACCGCAAGTTCGAAGAGCTGGCGACTGCGCGCAACCAGGGTGATCAGCTGGTGCACGCCACCCGCAAGATGGTCACCGAGGCGGGCGACAAGGCCACTGCCGATGAGAAGGCGGCCATCGAGAAGGCGCTGGGCGAGTTGGAAGTGGCGATCAAGGGTGACGACAAGGCCGAAATCGAAGCCAAGATGAATGCCCTGACCGAGGCCACCACGCCGCTGGCGCAGAAGATGTATGCCGAACAGCCGCAGCCGGGTGCCGAGGCCCCCGAGGCAGAAGCTGGCAAGGGTGCCGGTGATGACGTGGTCGACGCCGAGTTCGAGGAAGTCAAGGACAACAAGTAAGCGCAAGCTTCTGGCCCACCGGGATGTGGGAAAAGCGGCAGCCGGCGAAAGCCGCTGCTGCCTGCCGCTCCAGTCGGTCGTGCAGCAGTCACGATCGGCGTTATCCGTCGCGCGGGGGCTTGCCCCCGCGTTGGCGTGTCTGGAGGAGTTGATTTGAGGGTGTTGAGCAATTATGGCAAAGCGTGATTATTACGAGGTGCTGGGGGTCGAGCGCGGCGTCAGTGAGGCCGAGCTGAAGAAGGCCTACCGGCGCCTGGCGATGAAGCACCACCCGGACCGCAATCCGGACGACAAGGCATCGGAAGACAAGTTCAAGGAGGCCAATGAGGCCTACGAAGTGCTGTCCGATGCCGGCAAGCGCGCGGCCTACGATCAGTACGGCCATGCCGGCGTCGATCCGAGCATGGGTGGCGGCGCCGGGGCGGGCTTCGGTGGGGCGAATTTCTCCGATATCTTCGGTGATGTGTTCAGCGACTTCTTCGGCGGCGCCGGCGGTCGCACCGGTCGCGGTGGCGCTCAGCGCGGCAGCGACCTGCGCTATACCCTGGAGCTGGACCTGGAAGAGGCGGTGCGTGGCACCACGGTGACCATCCGCGTGCCAACCCTGGTCAACTGCAAGACCTGCGACGGTTCCGGGGCGAAGAAGGGCACCAGTCCGGTGACCTGTACCACCTGTGGCGGCATCGGTCAGGTGCGTATGCAGCAGGGCTTCTTCTCGGTGCAGCAGACCTGTCCGCGCTGTCACGGCAACGGCAAGATGATCACCGACCCCTGTGGTTCCTGTCATGGTCATGGTCGGGTCGAGGAGCACAAGACCCTGTCGGTCAAGGTGCCGCCAGGTGTCGATACCGGCGACCGCATCCGCCTGTCGGGTGAGGGTGAGGCCGGTGCCATGGGCGGGCCGGCCGGCGATCTCTACGTGGTGGTCAATGTGCGCGAGCACGCGATCTTCCAGCGCGATGGCAAGCACCTGTATTGCGAGGTGCCGATCAGCTTTGCCGATGCGGCACTGGGTGGCGAGTTGGAGGTGCCGACCCTGGATGGCCGGGTCAAGCTGAAAATCCCGGAAGGCACCCAGACCGGCAAGCTGTTCCGCCTGCGTGGCAAGGGCGTGGCCCCGGTGCGTGGCGGCGGCGCTGGCGACCTGATGTGCCGGGTGGCGGTAGAGACCCCGGTGAACCTCAATCGCCGCCAGCGCGAGCTGCTCGATGAGTTCCGCCACTCGCTGGAAGGCGACAGTTCGCACTCCCCCAAGGCCAGTGGCTGGTTCGAAGGCGTGAAGCGCTTCTTCGGCGATTTGTAACTACTCAGCGGCAGGCTGCCATCGACGGCTCAGCAGGTCGTCGCTGGTGGTTCGCGGCTTGCAGCGTGGAGCTGATGGAATGCAACGAATAGCAGTGATGGGCGCCGCCGGGCGCATGGGCAAGACCCTGATCGAGGCGGTGCAGCAGGCGGAAGGCGCCAGCCTAGGGGCGGCGATCGATCGTCCCGACAGCACGCTGGTCGGCGCCGATGTCGGCGAGTTGGCCGGGGTGGGCAAGCTGGGTCTGCAACTGGTCGGTGATCTGCAGGCGGTCGTCGATCGGTTCGACGTGCTGATCGACTTCACCCATCCCTCGGTGACCCTGAAGAACCTGGAGGTCTGCCGGCGGGCCGGCAGGGCCATGGTCATCGGCACCACGGGTTTTTCTCCCAAGGAGAAGCAGCTGCTGGCCGATGCGGCCAAGCAGATCCCGATCGTCTTTGCCGCCAACTTCAGCGTCGGCGTCAACCTCTGCCTGAAGCTGCTCGACACCGCGGCGCGGGTGCTGGGCGACGAGGTCGACATCGAGATCATCGAGGCCCATCACCGGCACAAGGTGGACGCCCCGTCCGGTACCGCCCTGCGCATGGGTGAGGTGGTGGCCGCCGCGCTCGGGCGCGACCTGCAGCAGGTCGCGGTCTACGGTCGCGAAGGCCAGACCGGTGCCCGCGAGCGCGAGACCATCGGCTTTGCCACCGTGCGCGCCGGCGACGTGGTGGGCGATCATACCGTGCTCTTCGCTGCCGATGGCGAGCGGGTGGAAATCACCCACAAGGCGTCGAGTCGGATGACCTTTGCCAAGGGGGCAGTGCGCGCCGCGCGCTGGCTGCAAGGGCGACAGCCAGGGCTGTATGACATGCAGGATGTCTTGGGCTTGGGCTGAGGGCGATTTTGGCTGGACCAGAATAGGACTTTTCTGTAAGCTTCCCGCTTTAGTGTGTCCACTAAAAGTTACGCAGAATGAATCAGATAAAAAAGCGGGGTGACGGTCGATACGTCATCCCGCTTTTTTACAATCTGCGTTTGCTTCAAGCTTTGATCTTCGGAGGTTTTCTTGAGTAAGCCAGCCCTTAAACCTGCCATCCTGGCCCTTGCAGATGGCAGCATTTTTCGTGGCGAGGCCATCGGAGCCGATGGCCAGACTATTGGAGAGGTGGTTTTCAACACCGCCATGACCGGCTATCAGGAAATCCTCACCGATCCCTCCTATGCCCAGCAAATCGTCACCCTGACCTATCCGCATATCGGTAACACCGGCACCACCCCGGAGGATTCCGAGTCCTGCAGCGTTTGGGCCGCCGGCCTGATCATCCGCGATCTGCCGCTGATCGCCAGCAACTGGCGCAGTAAGCAGCCGCTGGATGAGTACCTCAAGGCCAACGGTACCGTCGCCATCGCCGGCATCGACACCCGTCGGTTGACCCGCATCCTGCGCGAGAAGGGCTCGCAGAATGGCTGCATCCTCGCCGGCGATGACGCCACCGAAGAGAAGGCGCTGGAGCTGGCGCGCAGCTTCCCGGGCCTCAAGGGTATGGACCTGGCCAAGGAAGTCACCTGTGCCAAGCCCTACGAGTGGCGTTCCAGTGTCTGGGATCTGAAGAGCGACAGTCATCCGCTGATTCCGGCCAGTGATCTGCCCTATCACGTGGTCGCCTATGACTACGGGGTCAAGTTGAACATCCTGCGCATGCTGGTGGCCCGTGGCTGCCGCCTGACCGTGGTGCCGGCGCAGACCCCGGCCAGCGAAGTGCTGGCCCTCAGCCCGGACGGCGTGTTCCTGTCCAACGGCCCGGGCGACCCCGAGCCGTGCGACTACGCGATCGCGGCGATCAAGGACATCCTGGAAACCGATATTCCGGTGTTCGGCATCTGCCTCGGTCATCAGCTGCTGGCCCTGGCCTCCGGCGCCAGGACGGTGAAGATGGGTCATGGCCACCACGGCGCCAACCACCCGGTGCAGGACCTCGATTCCGGCGTGGTGATGATCACCAGCCAGAACCACGGCTTCGCCGTGGACGAGAGCAGCCTGCCGGGCAATGTCCGCGCCATTCATAAGTCGCTGTTCGACGGCACCCTGCAGGGCATCGAGCGCACCGACAAGGCCGCCTTCAGCTTTCAGGGCCACCCCGAGGCGAGCCCCGGCCCGCACGACGTCGCGCCGCTGTTCGACCGCTTCATCGAAGCCATGGCCAAGCGCCGCTAAGCCACGACGACTGACCCAAGGATTCGAGTAACGACCATGCCAAAACGTACAGACATCAAAAGCATCCTGATCCTCGGCGCCGGCCCTATCGTCATCGGCCAGGCCTGCGAGTTCGACTATTCCGGCGCCCAGGCCTGCAAGGCGCTGAAGGAAGAAGGTTTCCGTGTCATTCTGGTGAACTCCAACCCGGCCACCATCATGACCGACCCGGCCATGGCCGACGCCACCTACATCGAGCCGATCAAGTGGGCCACCGTGGCCAAGATCATCGAGAAGGAGCGTCCGGACGCGCTGCTGCCTACCATGGGCGGCCAGACCGCGCTGAACTGCGCCCTGGACCTGGAGCGCCACGGCGTGCTGGAAAAGTTCGGCGTCGAGATGATCGGCGCCAATGCCGACACCATCGACAAGGCCGAGGACCGCTCGCGCTTCGACAAGGCGATGAAGGACATCGGTCTGGCCTGCCCGGTATCGGGCATCGCCCACAGCATGGAAGAAGCCTACGGCGTGCTGGAGAAGGTCGGCTTCCCCTGCATCATCCGTCCGTCGTTCACCATGGGCGGCACCGGCGGTGGCATCGCCTACAACCGCGAGGAGTTCGAGGAGATCTGCGCCCGCGGTCTGGACCTGTCGCCGACCAACGAGCTGCTGATCGACGAGTCGCTGATCGGCTGGAAGGAATACGAGATGGAGGTGGTCCGCGACAAGAAGGACAACTGCATCATCGTCTGCTCCATCGAGAACTTCGACCCCATGGGCGTGCACACCGGTGACTCGATCACCGTGGCCCCGGCGCAGACCCTGACCGACAAGGAATACCAGATCCTGCGCAACGCCTCGCTGGCGGTGCTGCGCGAGATCGGCGTGGAAACCGGCGGTTCCAACGTGCAGTTCGGCATCTGTCCGAATACCGGGCGCATGGTGGTGATCGAGATGAACCCGCGGGTGTCGCGTTCCTCGGCCCTGGCCTCCAAGGCCACCGGCTTCCCGATCGCCAAGATCGCCGCCAAGCTGGCGGTCGGCTACACCCTCGACGAGCTGTCCAACGACATCACCGGCGGGCGCACGCCGGCCTCCTTCGAGCCGGCCATCGACTACGTGGTGACCAAGGTCCCGCGCTTCGCCTTCGAGAAGTTCCCCAAGGCCGACGCCCGCCTGACCACCCAGATGAAGTCGGTGGGCGAGGTCATGGCCATCGGCCGCACCTTCCAGGAATCCATGCACAAGGCCCTGCGCGGCCTGGAGGTCGGCGTGTCCGGCTTCGACCCGATGCTCGACCTGAACGACCCCGAAGCCGAGGGTACGCTCAAGCGCGAGCTGACTGTGCCCGGCGCCGACCGCATCTGGTACCTGGCCGATGCCTTCCGCGCCGGCAAGACGGTCGAGGAGGTCTTCGAGCTCACCCGTATCGACGAATGGTTCCTGGTGCAGATCGAGGATCTGGTCAAGGATGAGGAGCGGGTGAAGACCCTCGGCCTGTCCGGTATCGACGCCGAGTTGATGCGCAAGCTCAAGCGCAAGGGCTTCTCCGATGTGCGCCTGGCCAAGCTGCTCGGCGTGACCGAGAAGAACCTGCGCAGCCATCGCCACAAGCTCAAGGTGCTGCCGGTATACAAGCGCGTGGACACCTGCGCGGCCGAATTCGCCACCGACACCGCCTACATGTACTCGACCTACGAGGAAGAGTGCGAGGCCAGCCCATCCGCGCGCGACAAGATCATGATCCTCGGCGGCGGGCCCAACCGCATCGGCCAGGGCATCGAGTTCGACTACTGCTGTGTGCACGCCGCGCTGGCCATGCGCGAAGACGGTTACGAGACCATCATGGTCAACTGCAACCCGGAAACCGTGTCCACCGACTACGACACCTCCGATCGCCTGTACTTCGAGCCGGTGACCCTGGAGGACGTGCTGGAAATCGTCCGCGTCGAGCAACCCAAGGGCGTGATCGTCCAGTACGGCGGGCAGACGCCGCTGAAGCTGTGCCGTGCCCTGGAAGAGGCGGGCGTGACTATCATCGGCACCAGCCCCGACGCCATCGACCGCGCCGAAGACCGCGAGCGCTTTCAGCAGATGGTCCAGCGCCTGAACCTGCGTCAGCCGGCCAACGCCACCGCCCGCAGCGAAGACGAGGCATTGTCCCTGTCCAAGAGCATCGGTTACCCGATGGTGGTGCGTCCGTCCTACGTGCTGGGTGGCCGCGCGATGGAGGTCGTCTACCAGGAAGAAGAGCTCAAGCGCTACATGCGCGAAGCGGTGAAGGTCTCCAACGACAGCCCGGTGCTGCTCGATCGCTTCCTCAACTGCGCCATCGAGGTGGACGTGGATGCGGTGTGCGACGGTGAGATCGTGGTGATCGGCGCGATCATGCAGCACATCGAACAGGCCGGCGTGCATTCCGGCGACTCGGCCTGCTCGTTGCCGCCCTATTCGCTGCCCAAGCACATCCAGGACGAGATCCGCGAGCAGGTCAAGAAGATGGCCCTGGAGCTCGGCGTGGTCGGCCTGATGAACGTGCAGATGGCCGTTCAGGGCGAGGATATCTTCGTCATCGAAGTCAACCCGCGCGCCTCGCGCACGGTGCCTTTCGTTTCCAAGTGCATCGGCGTCTCCCTGGCCATGCTCGGCGCTCGCGTGATGGCCGGCAAGACCCTGGCGGAACTGGGCTTCACCGAGGAAATCATCCCGAACTTCTACAGCGTCAAGGAAGCGGTATTCCCCTTCGCCAAGTTCCCCGGCGTCGACCCCATCCTCGGCCCGGAAATGAAATCCACCGGCGAGGTGATGGGTGTCGGCGACAGCTTCGGCGAGGCCTTCGCCAAGGCCCAGGTCGGTGCCAGCGAGATTCTGCCGAACAGCGGCTGTGCGTTCATCAGCGTGCGTGACGATGACAAGCCGCTGGTGGCGGGCGTTGCCCGTGACCTGATCGAGCTGGGTTTCGAAGTGGTGGCGACCGCCGGTACCGCCAAGCTGATCGAGGCCGCCGGGCTGCCGGTGCGCCGGGTCAACAAGGTGACCGAGGGTCGTCCGCACGTCGTCGATATGATCAAGAATGACGAAGTCACCCTGATCATCAATACCACCGAGGGGCGTCAGTCTATTGCTGACTCCTACTCGATTCGTCGTAATGCCCTGCAGCACAAGGTCTACTGCACCACCACCATCGCGGCGGGGCAGGCAATCTGTGAGGCGCTGAAATTCGGTCCTGAGAAGACCGTGCGTCGCTTGCAGGATCTCCATGCAGGAATCAAGGCATGACCAAATACCCAATGACTGTCCAGGGCGCGCGCGCCCTGGAAGAAGAGTTGACCCACCTGACCAAGGTAGTGCGTCCGAAGTTGAGCCAGGACATCGGTACCGCGCGTGAGCTGGGCGACCTCAAGGAAAACGCCGAGTATCACGCCGCCCGTGAACAGCAGGGCATGGTCGAGGCGCGCATTCGCGATATCGAAGGGCGTTTGCAGAATGCCGTGGTCATCGACGTGACCAGCATTGCCCACACCGGCAAGGTGATCTTCGGTACCACCGTGGAGATCGCCAACGTCGAGACCGACGAGAGCGTGACCTATCAGATCGTCGGCGAGGATGAGGCGGACATCAAACTGCGCAAGATCTCGGTCGCCTCGCCCATCGCCCGGGCGCTGGTTGGCAAGGAGGAGGGCGACGTGGTGGCGGTGAATACCCCCAGCGGTCTGGTCGAGTACGAGATTGTCGAAGTTCGCCACGTCTGAGCCAGGGTCGCTGAATGCGGCCGCGATCAGCTGGCTGCTGGCTCAGACGCTCTGGGTCGGCGGCCTGTGGCTGCTGCATTTCCTGATCCTGCCGGCGCTGGCCAGGCTGGGGCTGGCGCCTTTGCTGGTCGAGGAGGTCGGCGGCCATCTGCGGGCCCTGTTGGTCGGGCTGGCCGCCGTCTGTGCGGGCGTGCAGGCGCTGGTGCTGGTCCGCGTGACCGGTGTGAGCGGGCTGTGGCGCGATATGCGCGGCCAGTTGCTGCTGGTGGTAGTGACTGCGGCGGCCGCCTTTCTGGTCGCTCGGCTGTATTGGCCCGAGGTCGGGCTGCTGCCGATGTTCACCTACCTGGTGATGGCGTTCTGCGGTCTGCTGTTGGTCCTGCAGCCGCTACCTGGCGGCCGGCGTTAGGCCGCTACTGATCCGGCGCTGGCGCACAAGGGGCTGGGCCTTGCCAGGTGCGGTCGTGGCGCAACCCAGGGTGGGGGGTCAGGCCTGGTAGCGGTGGATGTTCGACAGGTTCTTGTTCGGCTTGGGGTTCTTGCGATAGAGCAGCGCCATCTTGCCGATGACCTGTACCAGCTCGGCCCTGGCGGCCTTGCACAGTTCGTCGATTGCGGTCAGGCGATCCTCGCGTTCGGTGATCCGCAGTTGTACCTTGATCAGTTCGTGATCATTGAGTGCGCGCTCCAGTTCGGCCAGGACGCCCTCGGTCAAACCATTGTCCGCCACGATCAATACAGGCTTGAGGTGGTGGCCAATAGATTTGAATTGTTTCTTCTGCTCTTGAGTGAGCGGCATAATCTGACCCCTGCGTCTGATCTGGTAAAAATCGGCGGCTAGTTTACCCGAGCGACTTCGGGCCCGCCCAGTTATTCATGATTTGCAATCTCGAGGTACCGCGTGGCCCGTTCCAAGACCAGTCAGCGATGGCTGAAAGAACACTTCGACGACCCCTACGTCAAAATGGCGCAGAAGGATGGCTATCGTTCGCGCGCCAGCTACAAGCTGCTGGAGATCCAGGACAAGGATCGTATTCTGCGGCCGGGAATGACCGTGGTCGATCTGGGGGCGGCGCCCGGCGGCTGGTCGCAGGTGACCAGCCGGGTCATTGGCGACAAGGGTACGCTGATTGCCTCCGATATCCTGGAAATGGACAGCATTCCCGATGTCACCTTCATCCAGGGCGACTTCACCGACGACGCCGTGTTTGCGCAGATCCTCGAGGCGATCGGTGAGCATCCGGTAGACCTTGTGATTTCCGATATGGCCCCCAATATGAGTGGGGTAAGGGAGTCCGATCAGCCGCGGGCCATGTACCTCTGCGAGCTGGCGCTGGATCTTGCCGAGCGGGTGTTGCGCCCGGGCGGGGATTTTCTGATCAAAATCTTCCAGGGCGAGGGGTTCGATCAGTATCACAAGCAGGTCCGGACCCTGTTCGACAAGGTGCAGATGCGCAAGCCGCTGTCTTCTCGCGGGCGCTCGCGCGAGCAGTATCTTTTGGCCAGGGGCTTTCGCGGCGTCTAGTCGTCGGCCAGGCGTTCGGTGATGGATGCGGTTGGCGGCAAATAAAGGGTTACAGACGGCGTCTGCCCGCGGCGGGCGTTGTGTAGTAAGTTAGGTCGGTACATAACTGGTCGTCATGCGAAGCACGCTTCGGCACGGGGCCTGCTTCAGAGGGTAGCTAATTGAACGACATGGCAAAGAATCTGATCTTGTGGCTGATCATCGCCGCTGTTCTGGTCACGGTGATGAACAATTTTTCCAGCCCGAACGAGTCCAACAGGCTCAATTACTCGGAGTTCATCCAGCAGGTGCAGGATGGCCGCGTCCAGCGGGTGACCGTGGACGGCTACATGATCAGCGGCCTGCGCGCCGACGGCTCGTCCTTCGAGACCGTGCGCCCGGCGATTCAGGACAACGGCCTGATCAAGGATCTGATCGACAACAACGTGCAGATCGTCGGCAAACAGCCGGAGCAGCAGAGCATCTGGACCCAGCTGCTGGTGGCCAGCTTCCCGATTCTGGTGATCATTGCCGTGTTCATGTTCTTCATGCGCCAGATGCAGGGCGGTGGCGGCGGCAAGGGCGGACCGATGAGCTTCGGCAAGAGCAAGGCCCGCCTGCTGTCGGAAGATCAGGTCAAGACCACCTTTGCCGACGTCGCCGGTTGTGACGAGGCCAAGGAAGAGGTCAGCGAGCTGGTGGAGTTCCTCCGCGATCCGGGCAAGTTCCAGCGCCTTGGTGGGCGTATTCCGCGCGGTGTGCTGATGGTCGGCTCGCCCGGTACCGGCAAGACCCTGCTGGCCAAGGCGGTGGCGGGTGAGGCCAAGGTGCCGTTCTTCACCATATCCGGTTCGGACTTCGTCGAGATGTTCGTCGGCGTCGGCGCCTCCCGCGTGCGTGACATGTTCGAGCAGGCGAAGAAGCATGCACCCTGCATCATCTTCATCGACGAGATCGACGCGGTCGGTCGCCACCGTGGTGCCGGCATGGGCGGCGGTCACGACGAGCGCGAGCAGACCCTCAATCAGTTGCTGGTGGAGATGGATGGCTTCGAGATGAACGATGGCGTCATCGTCATCGCCGCCACCAACCGTCCCGATGTGCTGGACCCGGCGCTGTTGCGTCCGGGCCGGTTCGACCGCCAGGTGGTGGTCGGCCTGCCGGACATCCGCGGTCGCGAGCAGATCCTCAATGTGCACATGCGCAAGGTGCCCATGGGCGAGGACGTCAATGCGGCCGTCATCGCGCGTGGTACCCCCGGGTTCTCCGGCGCCGATCTGGCCAACTTGGTTAACGAGGCCTCGCTGTTCGCGGCGCGCGCCGGCAAGCGCCTGGTCGAGATGAAGGAGTTCGAGCTGGCCAAGGACAAGATCATGATGGGTGCCGAGCGCAAGTCCATGGTCATGTCCGACAAGGAGAAGCTCAACACGGCTTTCCACGAGGCGGGCCATGCCATCGTCGGGCGCCTGGTTCCCGAGCACGATCCGGTCTACAAGGTGTCGATCATTCCTCGCGGGCGCGCCCTGGGCGTGACCATGTTCCTGCCCGAAGAGGATCGCTATAGCCTGAGCAAGCGGGCGCTGATCAGTCAGATCTGCTCGCTGTTCGGTGGCCGTATCGCCGAGGAAATGACCCTGGGCTTCGATGGCGTCACTACCGGCGCCTCCAATGACATCATGCGTGCTACCCAGTTGGCGCGGAATATGGTGACCAAGTGGGGTTTGTCGGAGAAGCTCGGTCCGCAGATGTATGCCGAGGAAGAGGGAGAAGTGTTCCTGGGGCGCAGCATGGGCAGCCAGCACACCAATGTCTCGGCCGACACCGCCAAGCTGATCGATCAGGAAGTGCGCAGCATCATCGACTCCTGCTATGCCACGGCCAAGCGTCTGCTCGAAGAGAATCGCGACAAGCTCGATGCCATGGCCGAGGCGCTGATCAAGTATGAGACCATCGATAGCGATCAGATCGAGGACATCATGAATGGTCGCGTGCCACGCGAGCCCAAGGGTTGGAGCGGCAGTGATGGCGGCGGCACGCCGGCGGTCAAGACCGACGAGGTCGATCGTCCAGAAAAACCCATTGGTGGTCCGGCCGCCGAGCATTAAGGTCAGACATGTCTGTTGCGCAAAGCCCGAGCCGGCTGCCCTGTGGCAGTCGGCTTCTTGATTTGGCCCGTCCGCAAGTGATGGGGATTCTCAATGTCACACCGGATTCGTTTTCCGATGGCGGTCGCTACAGTCAGCGCGACGCGGCCTTGCGTCATGCGGAAGCGATGGTTCTGGCGGGGGCGACCCTGATCGATGTCGGTGGCGAGTCAACCCGCCCTGGGGCACAAGCCGTGTCGCCGACCGAGGAGCTCGAGCGCGTGGCGCCGATAGTGGCGGCCATTGCCGCCGAGCTGGACGTAATCGTTTCGGTGGACACCTCGACCCCGGCCGTGATGCGTGAGGCGGCGCGGCTGGGGGCGGGGCTGATCAACGACGTACGTTCGCTACAGCGCGATGGTGCCCTGGATGCCGCGGCCGATAGCGGTTTGCCGGTTTGCCTGATGCATATGCGTGGCGAACCGACCACCATGCAGCAAAATCCCGAGTACGGAGATGTGCTGACCGAGGTGCGCCAGTTTCTCGAGGAGCGCATGGCGGCCTGTGCGACCGTCGGTATCGCCGCCGAGCGGTTGATCCTCGATCCGGGCTTCGGTTTTGCCAAGACCCTGGCGCACAATCTCAGCCTGTTCAAGCGCATGGAGTCCCTGCACGAGCTGGGCCGGCCGCTGCTGGTCGGTGTCTCTCGCAAGAGCATGATCGGTGGGGTGTTGGGTCACGAGGTGGGCGGGCGTCTGTATGGCAGCTTGGCCTTGGCCGCGCTGGCCGTGACCAAGGGGGCGCAGATCCTGCGGGTTCATGATGTGGCGGAAACGGTCGATGTGGTGCGCATGATTGCCGCAGTCGAAGCGGCTGAATAAGTACTAAGGAAGTTTGGGTTATGGGCAAGAAATATTTTGGTACCGACGGCATTCGCGGGCGGGTCGGCACGTTTCCGATTACCCCCGACTTCATGCTCAAGCTCGGCTGGGCGGCAGGCATGGCGTTTCGCAAACAGGGCAAGTGCCGGATTCTGATCGGCAAGGATACGCGGATATCCGGCTATATGTTCGAGTCTGCGCTGGAAGCCGGGCTGGCGGCTGCAGGTGCCGACGTGCAGTTGCTCGGGCCGATGCCAACCCCGGCGATCGCCTATCTGACCCGTACCTTTCAGGCAGATGCGGGCATCGTCATCAGTGCCTCGCACAACCCGCACGATGACAATGGCATCAAGTTCTTCTCCAGCCAGGGCACCAAGCTTCCCGATGAAGTGGAGCTGATGATCGAGGAATTGCTCGACCAGCCGATGACCGTCGTGGACTCGGGGCAGCTGGGCAAGGCCTCGCGAATCAACGACGCGCCTGGCCGCTATATCGAGTTCTGCAAGAGCAGTGTGCCAACCAGTACCAGTTTTGCCGGCCTGAAAGTCGTGCTCGATTGCGCCCATGGCGCGGCTTACAAGGTCGCGCCCAGTGTATTTCGCGAACTCGGGGCGGAGGTGTCGGCGCTCTCCATCCAGCCCAATGGCTTGAATATCAACGATGGCTGTGGCTCCACGCATGTGGAAGCGCTGCAGGCCGAAGTGCTGGCGCAGCAGGCCGATCTCGGCATCGCCTTCGATGGCGACGCCGACCGTGTGTTGATGGTCGACCACACCGGTGCGCTGGTTGATGGTGACGAGTTGCTGTTCATCATCGCGCGAGACCTGCAGGAGCGGGGAAAGCTGCAAGGCGGCGTCGTCGGCACCCTGATGAGCAATCTCGGTCTTGAGCTGGCGCTGGATGAGCTGGGGATTCCGTTCGTGCGCGCCAAGGTGGGCGACCGTTACGTGATTGCCGAGTTGCTGGCGCGCAATTGGCAGCTGGGCGGCGAGAATTCCGGGCACCTGGTGTGCTTTCAGCACACCACCACCGGCGATGCAATCATCGCGGCGCTCCAGGTTTTGCTGGCGCTCAAGCGCCGCGGGCAAAATCTCGCCGAGGCCCGTCAGGGTATGCGCAAGTGTCCCCAGGTGCTGGTGAACGTGCGCTTCGCCGGGGGGGGCGATCCGCTTGAGCATCCAGCGGTGCAGGACGCCAGTGCGCGGGTCAACGAGCGTATGGCGGGGCGCGGCCGGGTATTGCTGCGCAAGTCTGGAACCGAGCCATTGGTCCGGGTCATGGTCGAGGGTGACGATGAGGGCCAGGTGCGCAGCTATGCCGATGAATTGGCTAAAGTAGTTGCGCAAGTCTGCATCTGATTCGGCTTGCCAGCTCCGGTGCTGTTGGGTAACATCTGCGCCCTCTTCGACCTATGAGGTAAAGCATGCGTCGCCCTTTGGTTGCTGGTAACTGGAAAATGCACGGTACCCGCGCCAGCGTCGCAGAGCTGATCAACGGTCTTCGGCAGCAGGTGGTACCTGCTGCTGTCGAGGTGGCGGTATTTCCCGGCAGCCTGCATATAGCGCAGGTTGTCGAGGGGGTGGCGGGTTCGGCTGTGGTTGTGGGTGCGCAAGACTGCGCCATCGAAGCCGAGCAGGGCGCGCTGACCGGGGAGGTCGCGGCGAGTCAGTTGCAAGACGTCGGCTGTCGCTACGTGCTGATAGGGCACTCCGAGCGGCGCACGGTCTTGGCGGAGTCGGACGACTGGGTGGTGCGCAAATTTGCAGCTGCTCAGTCCTGCTCCCTGGTTCCGGTGCTCTGTGTCGGGGAGACCCTGGCGCAGCGCGAGGCGGGCGAGACGCTGGCCGTGGTCGGGCGTCAGTTGGATTGTGTTATCAGTGCCTTGGGTGTGGATGTTTTTTCCAAGGCTGTTGTGGCCTATGAGCCGGTCTGGGCGATTGGTACTGGTTTGACGGCATCGCCGCAGCAGGCCCAGGAAGTGCACGCGGCGATTCGTGCTCGGATTGCGGCGGAAAGTGGCGATGTGGCGCGCGGTGTAAGAATTCTATACGGCGGCAGTGTCAAGGCCGCCAGTGCGGTCGAGTTGTTCGGCATGCCGGATATCGATGGGGGGCTTGTGGGTGGGGCCTCTCTGAATGCGGATGAGTTCGGTGCGATCTGTCGTGCCGCAGGAAGCTGAAGAGATGCTGGAAACAGTCGTGGTGGTGTTTCATCTGCTGGGTGCGATCGGTGTGGTCGTGCTGGTGTTGTTGCAGCAGGGTAAGGGTGCCGATGCCGGTGCCTCTTTTGGTTCGGGTGCTTCGGCTACCGTTTTTGGCAGTCAAGGTTCCTCTACCTTTTTGAGTCGAGTTACTGCTATACTTGCGGCCGCTTTTTTCTTAACTAGCTTGGGCTTAGGCTTCTTTGCTAAAGAAAAGGCTGATGCAATGAATCAGGCCGGTTTGCCTGATCCGGCAGTGCTGGAAGTGCCGCAGGCCAAGCCGGCGGTAGAAGATGTGCCAGTGCTCGAAGAGCAAGCGCCTGCTGCTGACGCAGTGGACGTACCTCAGGCTTCAGAGCAGCAGTAAGCAACAAGCAACAAGCGATTTTGCCGAGGTGGTGGAATTGGTAGACACGCTACCTTGAGGTGGTAGTGGCCATAGGCTGTAGGGGTTCGAGTCCCCTCCTCGGTACCAATTAAACAAGAAAGCCCGCTACATGCGGGCTTTCTTGTCGCTGGGGCTTCGGTTGACCCTGGCAGGTGTTCGGCCGTATACTTCGGCCCCAGCTTTGACGCGGGGTGGAGCAGTCTGGTAGCTCGTCGGGCTCATAACCCGAAGGTCGTTGGTTCAAATCCAGCCCCCGCAACCAGTAGTAGCGGAGCCCCTTTTCAGGGGCTTTTTGCTAGCTGCGAGACAGATTTGCCGGCCTTTAGAGGCGGTTCGATGGGATGGGCGTTTCGCCCATTTTTTATTTGCACAGCATGCGCGAGGGGTTCAGGTGTCGAGCAAGCTAGAACAGTTGCAGGCCTTGGTGGCCCCGGTAGTCGAGGCGCTCGGCTATGAGTGCTGGGGTATCGAGTTCCTGTCGCAAGGGCGGCATTCGCTGCTGCGGATCTATATCGATCATGCCGACGGCATTCTCATCGATGATTGCGAGAAGGTCAGTCGGCAGATCAGCGGTGTCCTCGATGTCGAGGATCCCATCAGTGCCGAGTACACCCTTGAGGTGTCCTCGCCAGGGATGGATCGGCCGCTGTTCACGCTGGAGCAGTTCGCCGCTCACGCCGGAGAACAGGTAAAGGTCAAGCTGCGTTCGCCTTTCGAAGGGCGTCGCAACTTTCAAGGTCTCCTCCGTGGCGTGGAGGATCAGGATGTGGTGGTGCAGGTGGATGACCACGAGTTCCTGTTGCCGATCGATCTGATCGACAAGGCCAATATTATTCCCAGGTTTGATTGAGACGCGGATCCCGCGGATCCAATGGATTGCGAAAGGCGAGGCGTACGATGAGCAAAGAAGTACTGCTGGTTGTTGAGTCGGTGTCCAACGAGAAGGGCGTACCGGCCGGCGTTATTTTCGAAGCGCTGGAGTTGGCCCTGGCCACGGCGACCAAGAAGCGTTTTGAGGACGAAGTCGAGTTGCGCGTGGCGATCAATCGCCAAACCGGCAACTATGAGACGTTCCGTTGCTGGACGGTTGTCGATGAGGCCGATTTTGAAGACCCGGCGCATCAAGTCACCGTCGATATGCCCCGGGCGGTTGAGGCAAATGCCAAGGTAGGCGATGTGCTCGAGGAGAAAATCGAGTCCATCGAATTCGGGCGCATTGCGGCGCAGACTGCCAAGCAGGTCATCGTCCAGAAGGTCCGCGAAGCCGAGCGCGCTCAGGTGGTGGAAGCCTATCGTGAGCGTCTGGGGGAAATCATCTCCGGCACGGTCAAGAAGGTCACCCGTGACAATGTGATCGTCGACCTGGGCAACAATGCCGAGGCGCTGCTGGCTCGTGAAGACATCATCTCGCGCGAGACCTTCCGTGTCGGCGCGCGGATACGTGCGCTACTCAAGGAAATCCGCACCGAGAACCGCGGTCCGCAGCTGATTCTTTCGCGCACCGCGCCGGAAATGCTGATCGAACTGTTCCGTATCGAAGTGCCGGAAATCGCCGAAGAGCTTATCGAGGTGATGGGCGCGGCACGTGATCCTGGTTCGCGCGCCAAACTGGCGGTGCGCTCCAAGGACAAGCGCATCGATCCGCAAGGTGCCTGTATCGGCATGCGCGGTTCGCGCGTGCAGGCAGTGTCCGGTGAGTTGGCCGGCGAGCGCGTGGATATCGTGCTCTGGGATGACAATCCGGCGCAGTTCGTCATCAACGCCATGTCGCCGGCTGAGGTCGCGGCGATCATCGTTGATGAGGACGCCCATGCCATGGACATCGCTGTTGGCGAAGACAATCTGGCCCAGGCGATTGGACGGGGCGGGCAGAACGTGCGCCTGGCCAGTCAATTGACCGGCTGGACGCTCAATGTGATGACCGAGGCCGATATTCAGGCCAAGCAACAGGCTGAAACGGGCGACATCCTGCAGAACTTCATCGACGAGCTGGAAGTCGACGAAGAACTGGCCCAGGTGTTGGTCGAGGAAGGCTTCAGCAGCCTGGAAGAAATCGCCTACGTGCCGATGGAAGAGATGCTCAGCATCGACGGTTTCGATGAAGAAATCGTCAATGAGCTGCGTTCGCGGGCAAAAGATCGCCTGCTGACCAAAGCCATCGCCACCGAAGAAAAACTGGCAGACGCCCACCCGGCCGAAGACCTGCTCTCCCTTGAGGGTATGGACAAAGGCCTGGCGCAAGAACTGGCAGTACGCGGTGTGATTACCCGCGAAGACCTGGCCGAGCAGTCGATTGACGACCTGCTCGACATCGACGGCATCGACCAAGAGCGTGCCGGCAAGCTGATCATGGCCGCCCGAGCCCACTGGTTCGAGTAAGTTTTACGGCCTGAGGAGAGAAATGCATGTCGCAAGTCACGGTGAAAGAACTGGCCCAAGTGGTCGACACACCGGTAGAGCGCCTGCTGCAGCAGATGCGTGAGGCGGGTTTGCCGCACAGCAGTGCCGAGCAAGTTGTCACCGATAATGAAAAGCAAGCCCTGCTTGCTCATCTCAAGAGCAGTCATGGCGATAAGGTGGAAGAGCCGCGCAAGATTACCCTGCAGCGCAAGACCACCAGCACCCTGCGCGTAGCAGGCAGCAAGACCATCAGCGTTGAAGTGCGCAAGAAGAAGACCTTCGTCAAGCGCAGCGCGGAAGAGATCGAGGCCGAGAAGCAGCGCGAGCTGGCCGAGCAGCGTGCGGCCGCCGAAGCCGCTCGCCTGAAGGCTGAAGAAGAGGCCAAGCGGCGTGCCGAAGAAGAGGCCCGGCGTCAGGCGGCAGCTCCTGCGGCGGCCGATGCGGCGCCCGTGACGGCTGCGCCGGCGGCGGTGGAGTTGCCGGTCGCTGCGCCCGTGGTCGAAGAGCGCAAGAAGGAAGAGCCTCGTCGTGGCGACAAGGCGCGCAGCGACGACGACCGTCGTGGCGAGCGCAAGGCCACCCAGCACCGCCCAACCGTCAAGGAAAAGGCGCCGGCACCGCGAGTTGCCCCGCGCACCATCGACGAAGAGCGCGACAGTTTCCGTCGCGGCGGTCGCGGCAAGTCCAAGCTGAAGAAGCGTAACCAGCACGGTTTCCAGAGCCCCAGTGGTCCGATCGTGCGCGATGTGGCCATCGGTGAGACCATCACCGTCGGTGAGCTGTCGCAGCAGATGGCGGTGAAAGCTGCCGAAGTGATCAAGTTCATGTTCAAGATGGGCACGCCTGTGACCATCAACCAGGTACTGGATCAGGAAACCGCGCAGCTGATCGCCGAGGAATTCGGTCACAAGGTCAAACTGGTCAGCGACAACGCCCTGGAAGAGCAGCTGGCCGAGTCCCTGAAGTTCGAAGGCGAAGCCATCGCCCGGGCGCCGGTGGTGACTGTCATGGGTCACGTCGACCACGGCAAGACCTCGCTGCTCGACTACATCCGTCGGGCCAAGGTCGCTGCCGGCGAGGCCGGTGGTATCACCCAGCATATCGGTGCCTATCACGTCGAAACGGATCGTGGCATGGTCACCTTCCTCGATACCCCGGGTCACGCCGCATTTACCCAGATGCGTGCCCGCGGTGCCAAGGCCACCGACATCGTCATCCTGGTGGTGGCGGCTGACGATGGCGTGATGCCGCAGACCGAGGAAGCGGTGCAGCATGCGAAAGCCGCCGGCGTGCCGCTGGTGGTCGCGGTGAACAAGATCGACAAGGAAGGCGCCGATCTCGACCGGATCAAGAACGACCTGGCCGGTCGTGACGTGATTCCGGAAGAGTGGGGTGGCAACACCCAGTTCGTGCCGGTTTCCGCCAAGGTCGGTACCGGTGTCGACGAGCTGCTCGAAGCCATTCTGCTGCAAGCCGAAGTCCTCGAGCTGAAGGCCACGCCTTCGGCCCCGGGTCGCGGTGTGGTCGTCGAGTCGCGCCTGGACAAGGGCCGCGGCCCGGTCGCCACCGTGCTGGTGCAGGACGGTACCCTGCGCCAGGGCGACATGGTGCTGGTCGGCTCCAACTACGGCCGCATCCGCGCCATGCTCGACGAGAACGGCAAACAGGTTAAAGAGGCGGGCCCGTCCATTCCGGTGGAAATTCTCGGCCTGGACGGTACGCCGGATGCCGGCGACGAGATGACCGTGGTTGCCGACGAGAAGAAGGCCCGCGAAGTGGCATTGTTCCGCCAGGGCAAGTTCCGCGAGGTCAAGCTGGCCCGCGCCCACGCCGGCAAGCTGGAAAACATCTTCGAAAGCATGGGCCAGGACGAGAAGAAGACCCTCAACATCGTCCTCAAGGCCGATGTGCGCGGTTCGCTGGAGGCCCTGCAGGGCTCGCTCGGCAGCCTGGGTAACGACGAAGTGCAGGTGCGCGTAGTGGGTGGCGGCGTCGGTGGTATCACCGAGAGCGATGCCAACCTGGCGCTGGCCTCCAATGCCGTGCTGTTCGGCTTCAACGTGCGTGCCGATGCCGGCGCACGGAAGATCGTCGAGCAGGAAGGCCTGGACATGCGTTACTACAACGTCATCTACGACATCATCGAAGACGTCAAGAAGGCCCTCACCGGCATGCTCGGCAGCGACGTTCGCGAGAACATCCTGGGCATCGCCGAGGTCCGTGACGTGTTCCGCTCGCCGAAGTTCGGCGCGGTGGCCGGCTGTATGGTGGTCGAGGGTATCGTCCATCGCAATCGCCCGATCCGCGTGTTGCGCGAAGACGTGGTGATCTTCGAAGGCGAACTCGAATCCCTGCGTCGCTTCAAGGACGACATGACCGAAGTGCGTGCCGGCATGGAGTGCGGTATCGCAGTGAAGAGCTACAACGACGTCAAGGTCGGGGACAAGATCGAAGTATTCGAGAAGGTCCAGGTGGCACGCAGCCTGTAAGGCAACGCGTCGCAATGCGCAGCGCCCGGCCACGCAACAGCGCGGCCGGGCGTTTGCCGATTTCAAGCCCGGTGCTTTCATGAGCGGCGTGGCGAGTGGAAGGTAGTAACGATGGCAAAAGACTATAGCCGTACCCAACGTATTGGCGATCAGATGCAGCGCGAGCTGGCACAGCTGATCCGTCGTGAAGTCAAGGATCCGCGCCTGGGCCTGGTGACCATCACCGCGGTCGAGGTCAGTCGTGACGTCGGTCATGCCAAGGTGTTCATCACCGTGATGGCCGCCGAGGATGCCGCCGACAGCGTGGCGCAGAGCCTCAAGGTGCTCAACGACGCGGCCGGTTTCCTGCGCATGCAGCTGGGCAAGGCGATGAAGCTGCGCAGCGTGCCGCAGTTGCATTTCCACTATGACGAGAGCGTGCTGCGTGGCGCCCACCTGTCCGCGCTGATCGAGCGTGCGGTGGCCGAAGACAGCCAGCATGAGCATGGCGATCGCAAGACCGAGGCCGAGGAGTAAGCGCGTGGCCCAAGTCAAACGTATTCGTCGCCAGGTCAATGGCATCATCCTGCTCGACAAGCCCCGCGGCTTCAGCTCCAACGCGGCGCTGCAGAAGGTGCGCTGGCTGCTCAACGCCGAGAAGGCCGGGCATACCGGCAGTCTCGATCCGCTGGCGACCGGTGTATTGCCCCTGTGTTTTGGTGAGGCCACCAAGTTCTCCCAATACCTGCTGGACGCCGACAAGGGCTACGAGACGCTGATGCAGCTCGGCGTCACCACCACCACCGGCGATGCCGAGGGTGAGGTGGTGGAGCGTCGCCTGGTGACCGTTGGTCGCGCCGAAATCGAGGCCCTGCTGCCACGTTTTCGCGGGGAAATCAGCCAGATACCGCCGATGTACTCGGCGCTCAAGCGTGATGGACAGCCGCTGTACAAGCTTGCCCGTGCCGGTGAAGTAGTGGAGCGCGAGGCGCGTTCTGTTACTATTGCGCGCTTGGAATTGCTGGCCTGTGAAGGCGAGCAGGCGCGCCTGGCGATTGCCTGCAGCAAAGGCACCTATGTGCGTACCCTGGTCGAGGATCTCGGCCAGCTGTTGGGTTGCGGGGCGCACGTCGCCGAACTGCGACGGACCCAGGCGGGCCCCTTCAGCCTGGCGCAGACGGTGACGCTGGAAGAGCTGGAAGCGGCCCATGCCGAAGGCGGCAACGAGGCGCTAGACCGCTTTCTGCTGCCGGTAGACAGCGGGCTCGAGCACTGGCCGTTGGTGCAGCTCTCCGAGCACAGTGCGTTTTATTGGCTGCAGGGGCAGCCGGTGCGCGCTCCCGAGGCGCCGAAATTTGGCATGCTGCGGGTACAGGATCACACAGGCCGCTTCATCGGTATCGGTGAGGTGAGCGAAGACGGGCGTATTGCGCCGCGTCGTTTGATTCGGTCGGTATGACCGAAGTGAGCCGCCAATGACTTCGGTCTTCGGCGGTTCATACCGAGGGTGGCTGTTAATAGGCACGGTCATGCCTCACTTTAAAACACGGGAAGCGATTCCCGGCCTATTGGAACTGCTGCCTGCAGCAGTTTCCTAACTGAGAGGAAGCCCAGATGGCACTCAGCGTTGAAGAAAAAGCCCAGATCGTTAACGACTACAAGCAAGCTGAAGGCGACACCGGTAGCCCGGAAGTGCAGGTTGCACTGCTGTCCGCCAACATCAACAAGCTGCAAGGCCACTTCAAGGCCAACGGCAAGGACCACCACTCCCGTCGTGGCCTGATCCGTATGGTCAACCAGCGTCGTAAGCTGCTGGACTACCTGAAGAGCAAGGACACCAGTCGTTACAGCGCCCTGATCGGACGCCTGGGTCTGCGTCGCTAAGCAATGCTTACGCGTAGCTGACTGCCGAAGCTGGAAGTGGGGCGCGTCCCCGCTTCCAGCTTTTGCGTTTCTGCTTCAGGTGTTTTGGACAGCCACGGGTCCGACTCCCGCCACTGCCCCCGAATTCAGCTATACCCAGATTCCCCCAAAGGCAACATAGAGAAGGAAAACACCGTGAACCCGGTAATCAAGAAATTCCAGTTCGGTCAGTCGACCGTTACCCTCGAGACTGGCCGTATCGCCCGTCAGGCCTCCGGCTCTGTGCTGGTCACCGTCGATGACGACGTCGCCGTACTGGTCGCTGTGACTGGTGCCAAGACCGCCGACCCGAGCAAGGGCTTTTTCCCGCTGTCGGTGCACTATCAGGAAAAAACCTATGCTGCCGGCAAGATTCCTGGCGGCTTCTTCAAGCGTGAAGCACGCCCTTCGGAAAAAGAGACCCTGACTTCGCGTCTGATCGACCGTCCGATCCGCCCGCTGTTTCCCGAAGGCTTCCAGAACGAAGTGCAGGTGATCTGCACCGTGATCTCCACCAGCAAGAAGACCGATCCGGACATCGCCGCGATGATCGGCACCTCCGCTGCCCTGGCCATTTCCGGCATCCCGTTCAACGGCCCGATCGGTGCCGCGCGCGTGGCCTTCCACCCGGAAACCGGCTACCTGCTGAACCCGACCTACGAGCAGCTCAAGGCCTCCAGTCTGGACATGGTCGTGGCCGGCACCAAGGACGCCGTGCTGATGGTCGAATCGGAAGCCAAAGAGCTGACCGAAGACCAGATGCTGGGCGCCGTGCTGTTCGCCCATGACGAATTCCAGGCCGTGATCCAGGCCGTTACCGAACTGGCTGCTGAAGCCGCCAAGCCGGCCTGGGATTGGCAGCCAAAAGCGGAAAACACCGCTCTGCTCGATGCCATCCGCAGCGAATTCGGCGAAGCCATCTCCCAGGCCTACACCATCACCATCAAGCAGGATCGCTATGCGCGCCTGGGCGAGCTGCGCGAGCAGGTCGTCGCCAAGTTCTCCGGCGAAGAAGGCCAGCCGTCCGCTGGTGAAGTGAAGGATGCCTTCGGCGAAATCGAATACCGCACCGTGCGCGAGAACATCGTCAACGGCAAGCCGCGTATCGACGGTCGTGACACGCGCACCGTGCGTGGCCTGAACATCGAAGTCGGCGTTCTGGACAAGACCCACGGTTCGGCGCTGTTCACCCGCGGCGAAACCCAGGCCCTGGTCGTCGCCACCCTCGGTACCGCCCGTGACGCGCAGCTGCTCGACACCCTGGAAGGCGAGAAAAAAGACCCCTTCATGCTGCACTACAACTTCCCGCCGTACTCGGTGGGCGAGTGTGGCCGCATGGGCGCCACCGGTCGCCGCGAAATCGGCCACGGCCGCCTGGCGCGTCGCTCCGTTGCCGCCATGCTGCCGAGCCCGGACGAGTTCCCTTACACCATCCGTGTGGTCTCGGAAATCACCGAATCCAACGGTTCCAGCTCCATGGCATCGGTCTGCGGTGCTTCGCTGGCGCTGATGGATGCCGGTGTGCCGATGAAGGCGCCGGTAGCCGGTATCGCCATGGGCCTGGTCAAGGAAGGCGAGAAGTTCGCCGTGCTGACCGACATCCTCGGTGACGAAGACCACCTGGGCGACATGGACTTCAAGGTAGCCGGTACCGCCAAGGGCGTCACCGCGCTGCAGATGGACATCAAGATCCAGGGCATCACCGAAGAGATCATGGAAATCGCCCTGGGCCAGGCCCTGGAAGCGCGCCTGAACATCCTCGGCCAGATGAACCAGGTGATTGCCGAGTCGCGCAGCGAGCTGTCGGCCAACGCCCCGACCATGATCGCGATGAAGATCGACCAGGACAAGATTCGCGACGTGATCGGCAAGGGTGGCGCGACCATCCGTGGCATCTGCGAAGAGACCAAGGCCTCGATCGACATCGAAGACGACGGCACCATCAAGATCTTCGGTGAAACCAAGGAAGCGGCCGAGGCTGCCCGTCAGCGCGTGCTGGGGATCACCGCCGAGGCCGAGATCGGCAAGATCTACGTCGGCAAGGTCGAGCGCATCGTCGACTTCGGCGCCTTCGTCAACATCCTGCCGGGCAAGGACGGTCTGGTGCACATCTCGATGCTGAGCGATCAGCGCGTCGAGAAGGTCACCGACGTGCTCAAGGAAGGTCAGGAAGTGAAGGTGCTGGTACTCGACGTGGACAACCGCGGCCGTATCAAGCTGTCGATCAAGGACGTCGCTGCCGCCGAGGCCTCGGGCGTTTGATCGAAACTGCCTGATGCATCGAAGAAGAGGGCCCGCACGGGCCCTCTTTTTTTTGTCTGCGATTCTTGCGAAGTGGCCGATCAGTGACCGCGCTTGCTGTCGATCCTGCGCAGCCGGTTACCCTCGAAGCGCAGGAAATGGTACATGCCATGGCGCGGGCCGTAGGTCCACTCCTCGACCGTCACCTCGTTGCGAAAGCCGTAGGCGTCGATCACTTCGCGATAGCCGAGAAAGTCGCGGCTGGCCGGTTCGCCGCATTTGTCCAGGACCTCGGCGCCACTGTCGTCGGTGTTGATCAGGGCGCTGCCGCAGCGCAGGCTGGCGGCCTGGAGAGGGCCGCCGATCACGCCGAGCAGTAGGAGCAATAACAGGGTTCTCATCGGCAGGATCCCGAGTCGCTGGTTGAGCCGCGCATTCAGTTGTCGCGCCGGCGTTCGATATGGGTCAGGCGGTTACCCTCGAAGGTGAGAATGGTCAACATGCCGTTGCTCGGGCCGTACACCCACTCCTCGATCAGGTATTCACGCCTCTCGTTGGGGCCCAGACCGTAGCCGATCAGGTCGCGCAAGACGGGCTCGCCGCACTTCTGCTGCACCTCGAAGCTGCGGTCGCCTAGGCTCACCAGCTGGCTACCGCAACGCAGGGTATCGGCGTGCGCCAGGCCGGCGCTACAGCCGAGCGCCAGGACCAGGCCGAGTCGGGACAAAGGCATCATCATCCGCATCCTATTGGCTGTCGAGGTGCAGCGGGCTGGCCACCCGGTCACCTTCTGCGCGCTGGCCCAGGCTGACGTCCAGCAGGTAGACGCGCTCCCCGGCGAGGCCGCCGCGATCGACCAGGTAGTCCTTGATGGCGGCGGCGCGGGCCTGGGCCAGCTGGCGCTGCAACATTTTGCTCTGCTGCCAGGAACGCAGCACGGCCTCGCGCAACTGGGCGAGGCGCTGCTCGCCTTCCAGCTCGGCCCATTCGGCCGGTGGCTGCTGCTTCAGGCGCGCCCGGTAGATGCCTTCGAACAGCGCCGCGACTTCATCCTCGGGAACCTGCAGCTCGCTGGCCTCGCTCGGGACCGGCTCGCCGCGGCGCTGGAGGATCTTGTAGTAGGTGTTCTGCAATTCACGCTGCAGGCGCCGTTCGGCCAGGGGCGGGCCGTCGAGTGGCTGGGCGCTGGTGCCTTCGACTTCCAGGCGCAGGGCCGGACGCGCCTGCAGCGCCTTGGCTAGGGCGTCCAGGGTGCTCTGGGCGCTGGCGTCGAGTTCGGCACTGCCGGCGGCGAAGGGCACCTGGCTGAGGTCCATGTCAGCGCCGCCACCGACCAGCCCGGCGATGAACTTGAACGGCGCCTGGACTGCGCGCAACACCAGGTTGCGCAGGCTCTTCCAGACGATCGGCATGACGCTGAACTCCGGGTTGTTGAGGTCGCCCTTGACCGGCAACTCGATGCTGATCTTGCCTTCGCTGTCCTTGAGCAGGGCTACGGCCAGGCGGATCGGCAGGTCGACCGCGCTGGGGCTGTCGACCTTCTCGCCCAGTTGCAGTTGCTCGACCACCACCTTGTTGTCGGCATTGAGCTGGCCATTGCTGATGCGGTAGTGCAGGTCCAGGTTGAGCCGGCCCTTGCGGATCCGGTAGCCGGCGAATTTGCCGGAGTAGGGGGTCAGGGTCGTCAGCTCGACCTGGCGGAACTGGGTGGCGATGTCGAGGCTGGCGAGTGGGTCGAAGGGGTTCAGGCTGCCTTTGATACTCACTGGCGCATAACGGTCGACCTTGCCGGCTATGGCTACGCTGGCGGGTGTCGCCGAGCGGTTGTCGAGGGTGCCGATGCGACCGTTGAGCTGCTGGATGGCGGTGGCGAAGTTGGGGGTCAGGCTGAAGTCGGCGAAGTTGGCCGAGCCGTCGTTGAGGGTCACCTCGCCGATATGGATGGCCAGCGGCTGGCCGGCAGGCGTGGGTGGGGTCGCCGGCTCCGGCGACTCGGGCGGGCTTTGGGGAATCAGCAGGTCGTTGATGTTGGTGCTCAGGTCCTCGTTGACGATGAGGCGGGCATAGGGCTTGTCGAGACGTACCCGATCGATGCTCAGGCGCTCGCCGTGCTGGTAGTCGATACCGTCCAGGTTGAGCTGCTGCCAGCGGACGAAGTCGCGCTCCTTGATGGTGTCGAGGCTGTGCACCTGATTGAGCTGGGCGTTGCCACTGACGCCGAGTCTTAACGGTGCGGTGCCGGCCAGCTCGACCGCAAGGTCGCTGGCGAGGCGGCCGCTGCGCAGTTCGATATGCATGAATGGGCTCAGGTAGGCCTGAGCCAGACGCAGGTCGATATCACGGCTGGTGACTTGCAGGCTGGCGGTGGTCGGGTTCAGTTGCACCTGGCCCACGGCCTTGAACTGGCCCTGTTTGCCCAGGCCGGTGTCCAGTCTGAGGGTGAAGGGCGAGGTGCCGAGGCTGTCGAACTGCTGCAGGTCGAGGTTCAGTGGGCCGAGGTCGAGTGCGACCTCCTGCCTGGGCATGCGGTCGGCCAGATGCACCTGATAGTCGCGCAGTTGTACGTCGCTCAGGATGACCTGCCAGGGTTGGCGCGGCGCGGTCGCCGGCGCCGGTGCTTGCTCGCCGTCCGGCTTGCTCAACAGCTTCAGCCAATCCAGCTGGCCATCGGCTTCGCGGGCGGCCCAGGCTTCCAGTTGCTGGCTGCGCACCTTGCCGATCAGCACCTGCTGCTTTGCGAGGTTCAGGCTGGTTTCGGCGATTTCCAGGCTGGCCAATCTCGCCAGGGGGCGGCCCTCCGGCGTCTCGATGGCGAAGGGGGCCAGGGTCGCCTGGGCATTGTGCAGCTGCAGTTGGGTGCCGTCGGCCAGGTCCAGTTGATAGTCGGTACTCAGGCTGAGCAGGCCCTGATCGAGCACCAGGGGCAGTGCATCGCGGACATAGGGCCAGAAGCTCTGCAGGCGCGCGTCGCTGATCTTCAGGCTGCCGCTGGAGCTGATGGGGGCCAGGCTGAGCTGTCCCTGCCAGTCGATTCGCCCACCCTGCGGCCCGCTGGCGACCAGGGACATCTCGGCGCTGACGCCAGGCAGGGTGCTGAGATGGTGCAGTTCCAGGTCGAGCGCCTCGTAGCGGAACTCGACTGGCTCGCTCGGGCGCAGGTCACGGAATTCGAGCTGGCCGCCGTTCAGGGCGATGCGGTCGATGCGCACGGCCAGCGGCTCGCTGCGCGCCGGTTCGACCGCATCGGCAGGGGCCTTCGGCAGCGCGAGCAGCTGGCTTAGGTTGAGGGTGCCCTGTTGGTCGAACAGGACCTCGACCCGCGGTCGATCCAGTTCGACCTCCGCCAGGTGCAGGGCGCCGCTCCACAGGCTGTCGAGCTGCAGGTTACCGTGCAGCTGTTCAAAGGCCAGCTGCTCCTGGCCCGGTTCGCCGATGCGCAGGCCCCACAGGCTGAGCTCCAGGCTGAAGGGGTTGAGTTGCAGGCGAGCGAGCGTGGCGGGCAGGGTGGCGTACTGCGCCAGCTGCTGGTTGGCAATGCGCAGGGCGATACCCGGCAGGATCAGGAAGCCCAGCAAGCTGTACAGGGCAAGGGCAATCAGCAGGGCGCTCAGGGCGCGTTTCAATCCTTTGTGCATGGCAATGCGTCATCTATCCCGACGAGAAATGCCTTGGAGTATGGCATGCACGCGCGGTTCCCGGCGTTACCCGGGCCGCATTTGCGCGCGCCCGGCCGGGGTTCAGAAGCGCAGTATCAGGGTTTTCAGCGGTGGCTGGTCATCGAGCGAGGGGAAGTCCGCTGCCGGTGGCAGCAGCTGGACGTCCCGAACCGGGCGTCCGAGCTTGGCGGCGCAGCGCAGCACCTGATCGCGCCAGTCGGAGAGCGCCACCTTCGCCAGGTTGTTGCAGCAGACCAGCACCCCGTCGTCGGCGGTGGCGAGGATCGCCGGCTTGAGCAGGCTCTGGTAGTCGCGCAGCAGGTCCACGGTGCCGAACGCACTCTTGGCCCAGGCCGGCGGGTCGAGGAATACCAGGTCGAACTGGCGCTGCGCCAGGCGTGGGTAGCTCGGCAGCTTCTGCCCGCGGCGCTGGGCGATCGGCAAGCCGGCCAGCTGGCGGATCGCCGGGAAATAATCCGACTGGATGAACTGCATGGGCGCCAATCCGGGATTGAGTGCGCCGTTCTCGCGGCCGACCGCCAGGTTGCCTTCGGCGAAGTCCAGGTTGACCACCTCGCGCGCGCCGCCGGCCGCGGCGCTGAGGCCAACGCCGCAGGTATAGGCGAACAGGTTGAGCACGGACTTGCCTGCGCTGCTGGCCTTGACCCAGCCGCGAGCGTTGCGCAGGTCGAGGAACAGCAGCGGGTCCTGACCGGCATGACGGCCTCGTACCCGGTAGTTGATCCCCCATTCATGACCAACACAGTCTGCCAGGGCCGGTTCCTCGGCCTGGTACACGGAATCGCTGCGGTCGATGCGCGAGTTGCCCCGGGAGCGGTCGTTATAGACCAGCAGCAGGGGTTGGCTCAGGGCACTGCAGATCAGCTCATGGGCGGCCAGCAATTCGTTGCGGCTCAGGCTGTTGTGGAAGCTCTGTACCAACAGCTGCGGGCCGTAGCGGTCGAGGGTCAGGCCAGCGGCGCCTTCCTGGCTGCCGTGGAACAGTCGATAGCAGTCGGTGCCCTGTTGATGCAGTGCCTCGAGCAGGGACTGGCGGTTATCGAGGGCGGCGCGCAGCGCCTGGTCGAGAGAAGGCATGCGCGGCACTCGGAAAGAGGAAAGCCGGCAGTTTACCAAGAAAAACGCCGGCGCCCGCTATCGCCGCGGGGCCGGCGCTTGCCTGTCAGGACTTCTTGTCCAGCGCTCGTAGTAGCAAGGAGGCGGCGCGCAGACAGTAGATTCACTACGGCAAGCGACGCCGACGCAGTTAGTGCGAGTGCTGGGCGTGAAGTCAGCGTTCGATGGCCAGGGCCACGCCCTGACCGCCGCCGATGCACAGGGTGGCCAGGCCCTTTCTGGCGCCACGCTTGATCATCTCGTGCAGCAGGGTCACCAGAATCCGGCAGCCGGAGCCGCCGATCGGGTGGCCCAGGGCGATGGCGCCGCCGTTGACGTTGACCTTGCCGGCGTCCCAGCCCAGCTCCTGGCCGACGGCCAGGGCCTGGGCGGCGAAGGCCTCGTTGGCCTCGATCAGGTCGAGTTCGTCCAGTTGCCAGCCGGCCTTGTCCAGGCAGCGGCGGGTCGCCGAAACCGGGCCGATGCCCATGATCGCCGGATCGACGCCGGCGTTGGCATAGGCGGCGATCCTGGCCAGCACCGGCAGGCCGAGGGCCTGGGCCTTGGCCTCGCTCATCAGCAGTACCGCGGCGGCGCCGTCGTTGAGGCTGGAGGCGTTGCCGGCGGTGACGCTGCCGTCCCGCTTGAATGCCGGCTTGAGCTTGCCCAGGGATTCGGCGCTGGTGCCGGCACGCGGCTGCTCGTCGGTGACGAAGGCCAGCGGCTCGCCCTTGCGCTGGGGGATCAGGATCGGGGTGATCTCGTCATTGAAGCGGCCGGCTTCGATGGCCGCGCAGGCCTTGAACTGAGAGGCGGCAGCGAAGGCGTCCTGGTCCTCGCGGGAA